>DASZPR010000278.1:0-3529 GCA_035550235.1 Verrucomicrobiia bacterium
GGGCAAGGAAGCGGCGCGCAAGGCCTTGATGGACAAGCCGGACCTCGCCAAAAAAATCGTGGAAGCCATTATGGCTAAACGAAATGGAGCGGTTGAGGTGAAAGCCTGATTGGCTTTCATGGCGTGGAAATACGGAGGGTGAAGACCCCGCCAATGCTCATGGGAAATGGCCGATTATTTACTTGCGCAAATTGAATCCGCGGTTTAAGTAACTGCCATAGACAAGCCGATATGGTCCGTTATCAATCTGCATGAATAAGTTTCAACCGGTGAGGGTTGCTTGAGCCGCCCTTTTTCTCCACGCACATTCGCTTCCTCCGCTTCGTTCGTAAGGGTCAACGGGAAAATCCGTGCCCGCGAAGTCCGGGTCATCGGCATCGACGGCAAACAAATGGGTGTGCTGTCGCTGGTTGACGCGTTGAATCTTGCCCGCGCCAGTGGCGTGGACCTGGTGGAAATTGCCCCCACCGCGACACCGCCGGTCTGCCGCGTCGTGGATTACGGCAAATACCGCTACGAACAGGCCAAGAAGGAGAAGGAATCCAAGAAGCACCAGCACGCGAGCACCGTCAAGGAAGTGCAGCTCAGCCCGCGCATTGACCCGCACGACCTCGGCGTCAAGACGGACCATGCGATCGATTTCCTCTGCGAAGATATGAAGGTCAAGGTGACGCTGAAATTCCGCGGCCGCGAAATGCAGCACACGGAATTCGGTTTCCAGGTAATTAAAAAATTCCTGGAGAACATCGCGCCTTACGGCCATCCGGATTTTCAGCCCAAGCTCATCGGCAAAGGCATCAATGTGATGATCAGCCCCCTGCCCCGCAACAAACGGGCGAAGAACCCACGCCAGGTGGAGGGTGCAGAAGAGGAAGAAGAAGGCCACGAGGAGCATCCGCCCAAGCATCATCAATCGGAACAGCCGAACACGGTGCAAGTTGATCGCGGTTCGAAAAAAGATTCCGGCGCTCCGGAGAAATCCGGCGGCTTCGCCAACAATCCTTTCGAGCAGATCCAAACGAAGTAACGCCGGGTTGGTTGCGCGGCTACGAGTTTCGTCGTATTGACGGTGGCCCTCTAAACGCACAATTTCACGTGCAGTTATGGCAACCAAACAAATCCTGTTCGCCGCGCTTCCCCTTCTGATCGCCACTGCCACATTCGGGCAGTTTCCCAGCCGCATGCCTGCGGGCGTGAAAGCGGAGCGAAATATCGCTTACGTGGAAAACGGGCATCGCAATCAAGTGCTGGATATTTATCTGCCCGAACAGCCTTCCGACAAACCGTTGCCCTTGATGATCTGGATTCATGGCGGCGCGTGGATGGCCGGCAGCCAGGCCAATCCACCGGTTTTGTATCTCGTGAGCAAAGGCTTTGCGGTGGCGAGCATTCAGTATCGGTTTTCCAAAGACGCCATCTGGCCCGCGCAATCGTATGATTGCAAGGCGGCGATTCGTTTTCTGCGCGCCAACGCGGCGAAATATAATTTTGATCCGGAGCGTTTCGCGGTGGGCGGTGATTCGGCGGGAGGACATTTGGCGGCGTTTATCGGCACGAGTGGCGACGTGAAGGAAATGGAGGGCGATTTGGGGAACACGAATGTTTCCAGCCGCGTGCAGGCGGTGGTGGATTGGTTCGGACCGACCGACCTGTTATTGATGGGCGAGCAGGCAGGTCCGAATTCCATGATTCGGCACACTGATGCCAATTCTCCGGAATCATTGCTCCTCGGCGGCCCGGTGCAGGAAAAAAAGGAACTGGCCAAAACAGCGAATCCGCTGACTTACATCGACAAAAACGACCCGCCATTTCTCATCATGCACGGCGATAAAGACCAATTGGTTCCGCATGCACAAAGTGTGATTTTAGCGAAGGCGCTGATTGATGCGGGTGTCGAGGTGACGATGAAGACAATCCCTGGCGCGGCGCATGAGGATCCTAAGTTTCACTCGCCGGAAAACCAGCGATTGATGGAGAGTTTCCTACGCCAATCGTTGAAGATGGCGCAATGACAAAAGGTCTCGCGATGAACCGCCTGAAGGCGGAACTACGAGCACGTGCGTTTCAAATTGTCCACTAATTCCGGGAAGCGGCAATTCTCGCAAACGGCGTTGGAGTGATCGCAGAAGTCGCGGACGATTTGAATCAAGCCCTGCTGCTCGGCTGCGTTTTGCAACACCGGCGTGGTAAGTTCCTCATAGAGATTCAGGAAAATTATTTCATCCTTGGTTATGGAGTAGACACGCGGTAGAACTTCATTGGCTTTCCACTCGTGTCCGAGTCCATAAATTGGAAGACGCCGTTCGTAGCAATATTCGTCGCGATCGACTGCCACTGAGCCAAAGGCAGATTGGCATTCGTCGCTACCCAAAGACGGTTCGTGCTGCCAGGCGTGCTTGCAACACTCAAGGTAGCAACTCCTCCTGCATCGAGTATAATACTGACGATTTGGTTCGTAGACGGCCGCAAACTGAAACGATAAACCACGCCTGCGCCAATTGAAGGGGGGCCGCCATGAGGAGTAGTACCATAGAAGTTGCCATCGGGCCCCAATGTCAGACTGGCCTGCGGCTCGTAACCATTGGTGCTGGCGAAATTCGCGAGAATCGTCAATGTTCCGTTAGTCGTTACTCGGAACACGGCACCTCCGGAATTTGTAGGATAACTGCCGCCAGAAAGCGTCCCATAAAAAAAACCGTCCGGCCCTAGGGATAGTCCCGCCATTGGCGATGCGCCGGTCAGGAAATTGAAAGGAACAATGGTGGTGAGTACGCCATTAGTGGTCAGCTTGAACACGGTGCCATCCCCTCCCGGGCCGCCATTTACAGTTGTGCCATACAGGTTTTTGTCTGGACCGACTATCAAGGCTCCCTCCGGATTGCTCCCATTTGCATCAGTGAAATCTATAAGCTTCGTGAAGGCACCGTTTGTCGTCACTTTGAAGACCGTTCCTGCACTATGGGTTCCTCCAACGTAAGTCGTGCCATAAAGCATGCCGTCCGGTCCCACGGTCATATTTGCATAAGGGCTCTGGCCATTTGTTCCGCCCAATGCAAAGAGCGTTGTGAGTACCCCGTCTGTGCTAACCTTGAAAATCGTGCCGCCTCCGTTAGTCCCCCCTTCAATTGTGGTACCATAAAAACAACCGTCCGGGCCAAGTGTCACGCCGGCTTGCGGTGTATCTCCATTTAAATTTGTTAGAATGCTGCCACTCCAGACTGCAGGCGAGAACGAAGCGACAACTGTTACCGTGCCGTTAGTTGTCACTCGGAAGACTGTTCCGCCAATTTTAGGACCACCCACAGCTGTACCGTAGAGACTGCCATCAGGCCCCAACGCGAGTGCAGACACCGGACTCGCACCTGTGTAACTCGTATCAAGATTTGCAATGACGCTCAATAGCCCGCCTGGAGTAATTCTGAAAACCGTTCCAAAACCTCCCGTTCCCCCATAGTGAGTCGTCCCGTAAAAATTACCATCCGGACCAAGAGTAAGAGCCCCGGTCGGATTTCTAGGTCCATTCAGGTTA
>DASZPR010000279.1:0-3142 GCA_035550235.1 Verrucomicrobiia bacterium
CCATCAAATGCCTGCTCAACCTCCTCCGCCCGCAATCCGGCACTGTCCGCGTTCTCGACCTGGATCCGCAGCGCGATGAAGTCGCCGTGAAATCGCGCCTCGCGTATGTGCCCGACGCCGTCGCGTTTTATCCGTGGATGACCGTGCGCGACACGCTCGAATATTTCGCCTCGTTCCGCGCGCATTGGAATCGCGACATTGAAAATGATTTAATCAAACGCTTCGGGCTGGATCGCAATCAGAAAGCCGCGTCCATGTCCAAAGGCCAAAAAACGCAACTCGCCCTCATCACCGCGATTTGTCCTGAGCCCGAATTGCTCGTGCTCGACGAGCCGACCTCCGGCCTTGATCCTATTGTCCGCCGGGAATTCATCGAAACCGTCATCGGCGCCTATCAATCCGGCGATCCCGAGAACCGCACCGTGTTTGTCTCCACGCATTTGATTTCGGAATTCGAAGGCTTGATCGACGAATTCACCGTCATCGAACAAGGCCGCAACCTGCTCACGATGGACGCCGACGACGCGCGCAATCGTTTCAAAAAAATCTCCGTCCGCTTCGCCGGCGACCCTGCGAAGCTCACGCTCGCCGGTGCCTTGCAAGTAAAACAAAATGGTCGTAACGCCGAAATCCTCGCCAACGGCAACAGCGACAAAATCATCGCTGAACTCCAGAAACAGAAACCCGAAGACCTGCGCTGCGAATCACTATCGCTGGAGGAAATTTTCGTCGCCTCAAAATCCCTCACCCAATCCTCATGAGCCCGCTGCTCCGCAAAGAAATTCGTTTGCTGCTCCCATATTGGGGAATTGCGATGCTTTTGGCAGTCCTTCCGCCTTTGGCACTAGCCAGAGATCCGCACGACCCATTGAACGCGTCTCTCTTTTGGGCATTCGGTTTTGGGATGGTGCTATTGGGGCTCGCCCCATTCGGCTACGAATTTGGCGCCGGAACATTTTCGTCATTAATGGTTCAGCCCATGGAGCGGTTGCGCATTTGGCGTATCAAAATCTCATTGACCGGCCTTGCCGCTTTGCTGGTGCTCGTAGCCTTCGAATCCATCCTCTATTGGCGGATGAATTTGCATCTGAGAGATTGGAGCCAGGAGCTTTTAACGAGGTTTCCCCCATTGGACGTGCGAATTAGCGAGTCGCAAAAGCACGAGCTGAATTTGTTTTGGGAGAATTTTTGGCATACCAGCAGAGCCGTGACCCTGCTGCTTATCGTCGCCATTACCGGCGGATTTTGGGCCACGCTTTTATTTCGCCAAACCGGCGCGGCGCTCTGGTTCGTCATTCTGATCCCGGGAGTAATCTCAGTCGCATTGGAACCATTGTTCCACTTTTTCCCCCCGGATACTCAGCAGTTTACTCAGCAGTTAATAATCACGCTGACCTTTTCCCTGTATTCAATCGCGGGCTTTATCTGGGCGCGCCGAATGTTCGCCACCGCACAGGATTTCCAATGGCTCGGCGAAACCGTCGCATTCCTGAATTTAAAATCGACGAAAGTTCATGACGATTCTGCCGTGCCCCGCCGCAAAGCCGCCCTTCGCGCGCTCGCACGCAAGGAACTTCTGGCGCATCAAATCAGCCTGCTGATCGCCTTCGGATTGCTCGTGCTGCACATTTGCGCGCTAATCTTCCGGGGCGTACATGTATTGCCCGGGAATTCCGAGTTTCGATTTGTCGTGGAAGCCGTGCCGTTCCTCTGGCTGCTCGTGCCCTGGTTGATCGGCTGTGTCACCATCGCTGAGGAACGCAAACTCGGCACCATGGAAAGCCAGTTGTGCCTGCCCATCGCGAGACGAACTCAATTTGCCGTCAAACTAGTCATCGCCCTCGTGCTCGGTATCGTGCTGGGCGGCGTCATGCCCTGCCTGATCGAGGGCGTTGGGCAATGGGCGGGTGTTTCCAGCGAAATTGTGACGTCGACGTCCTCACCCGGTGGCTCAACTTATTTCGCCACCGTGGTCGAACTGATATTCGCTGCGGGATTAATCGGCCTGGTTTCCCTGTTCGCCTCCAGCCTCACCCGCAATACCCTGCACGCACTCGGGGCCGCCGTCGTTTTTGGGGTCGCATGGACCATCTTGTGTCGGACCGTGGGCTTTCAAACTGAGCAATACGGTTACTCACTTTGGAAAGGCCCACTCATTTTCATCCTCGGTATCCCGGCCGCCCTCATCGCCACGATTGCGCTGAGCTTTTCCAACTACAAAACCCTCCACGCTGGCCGCAACGTCTGGCTGCGCAACATCGCGATTCTTTCCGTCACCTTGATCGCGACTGGCATCGCCACCGCCGTCATTTATCAACGCCCCTGGGAACTGGCCCTGTCCGTCGAACCGCGGCACGGCGCGCGTCAATTGAGCGGCCCCGTCCAGTCCACGATTCGTATGCCGCAGGGCAAAGTGTTCGCGCTCCTGCCGGACGGCCGCTTGTGGACCGCGACCGGCTACTACCGGAAAGAATTGGACGGTAAGAGTCAAACCTGGAATCCAAATACTCAAAAATTCGAAGACGTAAAAATTCAAGTGGAACTTCCCATCGGCGGGTCTTTTATCGCCGGCTCGAACTGGACCGTTCTCGCCGCCAATGATTTTCAATCTCATGCCGCTGCTTTGCGTTCGGACGGGACGCTTTGGGATCTTTCGCGACCGCTCGGGCCGAATGCGCTTCGTTGGATCGATTGGTTTTCGCAAACACCCGAGCCTCGTCGCATTGGTTCGGATAGCGACTGGAAAACCGTGGCGGTGGGCCAGGACTGTTTTTACGCGATTAAGACCAATGGCGCCCTCTGGGGCTGGGGGGAAAGTGGCAATGGCCGCATCGTGCCGGACTCATCCGGATATTTTCCGGAGCCGGTTCGGATTGGGACTAATTCTGATTGGTCAAAGTTTATTACCGAGGGACTGCGTGTGTTCGTGATTAAAACCAACGGCGAAGTTTGGACCTGGCAGAACAATCGAGGCTCGGCATTTTTTAGCCGCATCGGCGGCGTAGAAAACGATTCCAAATGGCCCCAGATAATTTACGGCGATCGCCAAAATCTCTACACGATTAAAAAAGATGGCCGATTGGTAAAATACGGCAGCGAACTGTTTTCCTCGTTCCTGGGCCAGCCCAGTAAATATTCCGAC
>DASZPR010000280.1:0-3240 GCA_035550235.1 Verrucomicrobiia bacterium
ATTAAGTTTGAAATTTTCCAATCCAAACGACAATGTTTTACGAATAGGTATAACAAATATGAAACGAATCCTCTCCATCATCATCCCCTTAGCCGCTGTCATGGCCCTCATGGCGCCAGGCGCGGCCTTTGGTCAACAGCCCACCCCCACACCGAAGCCCAAAGGCGGCGGAGGCGGGCCTCCGCAAGGCTTCAAGCCGCAAATCACCCAACCCACCCAGCCGATCCACAAACCGGTGGTCACGAGCACCCCTCCGCCCAAGGTTAACTACCAGAAGTCCGTGGTGCAGCACACGGCCGTTGCGACCCCGACCCCGGGCCCGAAGTATCACAAGCCGGTGGTCAATAACAACATCAGCAACACCAGCAACGCGGTGAACACCAAAAACGTCACCAAAAACGCCGTCGTGAATAAAAACACGAATACGAACATGGCGACGCAAGGCCAGGGACAGGGCAAACCCCAGTTCAAAAAGGGCGGGCAACCGGGCAGCGGACAACCGCTGGTGATCAATAACAAGACGTTCGTCCACAAAACACCCTCCGTGGTGCAAAACAAATCGTGGAGCGGCCCGAAGGGTGGGGGAAAATTCAACCGCGCGAATAACTTCGGTGGCCATTGGGTCGATGCATCGGCGGTGCCCTCGGGCTGGAGCCACTATGGCGACCACGATTGGCATGGTCACCACTACCGCTGGTTCAACGGCGGCTGGCTGATTGTTGACAATGGGTTCTGGCCCGCCGGCTACTACCCGCTCACGGGCGGCTCGAAGATGTGGAACGCCCAGGCCGAACTCGCCAATATGGGTTACTACGATGGCGAGGTGGACGGGGTCGCCGGCCCGGAAACCCGCGAAGCCATCGCGAATTTCCAATCCGACAACGACCTCCCGGTCGACGGGCACCTCAACCCGCCCACGCAGGTTGCGCTCGGGCTGGAGCCGCCGGACTACGTCGGCAACAACTGATCTCGGGATAACAGCAGTTCTCTCATCCAACCTCTCCGTCCTTCACCGGGCGGAGAGGTTTGGATTTTCAGGGATAAACGATGTTATACAATTGGTGGCGGCAAGGCGTCGCGTGCCTGCCTATTTCGGCGCGGGCCAGACGGCATCGAGGAAACCATCGGGGACAACGGCGCCATCCGCATGCACCTTGATTGGTTGTCGTGTAAAACGCCACAAGCTGGCATCCCAATTGCTTAAGAGACATTACAGTGTCTGAGGTGTTCCAAGCGGACAGATTCACGAAACGTAATTTAAACAAAAAACACGCATTTATGTCGCACTTCGAAAGAAATTCCAAAAAAGGCTTCACGCTGGTTGAAATCATGATCGTGGTTGCGATCATCGCCCTGCTCGCGGCGATTGCGGTTCCCAACTTCCTCAGGGCGCGCAAGCGCTCGCAGGGCACGCGCATCCTGGAGGATCTCCGGCTTCTCGACGAAGCATGTGACCAGTATGCGATCGAAACCAACAAGGTCAGCGGGATGAATCCCACCTTCGGTGATCTGAAGAATTACATTAAAACGGGCACTGTGCTTTACCAGACCGGGGCCGATCTTTTTGGCAACTCCTACGGCCCGTTCACCATCGACTCGGTGCCGACGGTCAACGCTGCACAGTTCAATACGCTGTCAGACGTCTGTCCGGTGGGATTTTGGTCGCCGTACGCGGTTTCACCTTACTGATTGCGGCTTGGAGACTCACGACGAGGCACAGGGAGATCCTCTGTGCCTCTCGGCTTTTAAGGGCAAGGAAATATCAATTTTGAGAAATAAAAAGTATCGTATTTGATACAAAGTTTCTCAATTTTTGGAAAAATCGGCGTGCGATCTCAGGAGTTCGCGGCGGCTGGGATGCGTTTTACGAGATCGGAGAGATCATCCTTGCTTCGGCTGCCGATTGTAAAACAGTCCACGCAATCCAAGCCCATCACGAATTTCAAGCACTCGTCCATCCGGCTGATGAGGCGGCCTTCGCCGAAAATCTTCATGCCGATGACGGCCTTGCCTTTTTTCTTCATGTCGCGCAGCACGGGCACGACCTTGTCGGGCGCGGCGTCCATGATGACACCGGCGGGATTGATGCGGGCGAGGTCGACCTGCACCCAATCGGTATTGGCCGCGGTGGTCAACGCGCCGAAGGTGTGGCAGGAAGTGCCGTGCATCTTCACGATGCCTTTTTGCGCGGCCTCGGAGAGCACGTCCATCGCGCCGGCTTTTTGCTGCGGCCAATTGGGATCGGTCATGCAGTGCAAAAGCAGGATGTCGATATAATCGGTGCCGATCTCCTGGCGGAAACGGTCGAGGTCGGCCTTCATTTCGTCCGCCGTGGACGCGTGCGTCTTGGTAAGGATCACGACTTTCTCGCGGGGGATGCCCTTGAGCGCGTCCTTCAAATTCGGGTGCGAGCCGTACTGGTCCGCCGAGTCCCAGAAATTGACGCCGTGATCGTAGGCGTGCTTGAACAAATCGGACATGCTCGCGAGGCCGAGGCGGGTCTGGTCCGAACTTCCATCGCTGCCGTGCGTGCCGGTGCCCATGGCGAGACGGCTGGCCTTGATGCCGCTTTTGCCGAGGGTGACGATGTCGGAAGCGAGTTTGCCGGTGGTGTCGGCAAGGCCGAAGCGCGTGCCGAGGGTGTAAGCGCCGATCCCGGCGCAGGTGGTCCTGATGAAATCACGCCGTCTCATGGATGGAGTCTGGGCCCCGCGGGGGAAAAAGTCAAAGTGGAAAGTGAAAGTGGAAAAAACGAAATCGCGCTGCGGCGTGATGGCATGCACACCGGGCGAATGAAAACAGCGCGCCATCCCGCTTTTTCATTTTCCGATTTCATTTTCTTCTCTTGACATTCCCCACCGCTCCCTGTGGTATTGGGCAGGATTCGATCCTGCATTGCGGGGTTGTGTCCACACACTGGTTACCCAAAACAGATTCCAACAATGTTAAAACCCCCACTAGTCACCATTTCCATCATCGGGCTTTTCGCCGTTTCTCCGCTGGCAGTGCGCCCCGCAGGCGCAGTGGATGTGAAGTCCGCCGCCGAACGAGAAGAGGCCTTGCGCGCGGCGAATGTCCAGGCAGCGCAACAGGCGATGGCCGAGGGCGACAAGCAATACAAGGCAATGCATTTCGACGTGGCCGCGGGGGAATACCAACTCGCCTGCCAGCACTTGCCCGAGTCCCCGCTGAACCATAAATTGCGCGCCCAGGCGCTCGATGCCTATGGCCGTGCGAGCG
>DASZPR010000281.1:0-2264 GCA_035550235.1 Verrucomicrobiia bacterium
ATCTCCTTTCAACGCCTGTTTATAACATGGATGTCAAATGGGACCGGAGTCGGGCTGTGTCTTACGTGGGTCGGCGCGATGGCGCGTGGCGCGCCGCTTTAGCGACGCAAATCTGAGGCGGGATTGAGAACCTGAGAGGCCGAGAATTAAACTAACTGGCCGGCGGGACGCCGGCGCTCCCAGGGGTTCACCGCCTTTACCGCGGGAGGGACATCTTGCTCGTCTCTAACTTTTCTACGCATGCGCGAAAATATGGAGACAGGCAAGATGCCTGTCCTACGTTTTCCAACTTTGGTTTGCGCTGGAGGGCGGAGGCGTTAGTGTCGGGGCGTGAATTTGAGAGGGATTTTGAGGGCGGCTACTTTTGCCGTTTGTTTTATTGCAGGCGCCGCTCGATCTGGTGCGGCGGCGCTGCCGCAGGAAGCGTATGTTTGGCAGCGAGCATGGAATGATTCCGTTACCGAGGCGGTCACGAATCACGGTGCGGCATTTTCCAACCTCGTTGTTCTCCGAGCGGAAATCGTCTGGCGCAATGCGAAGCCGGAAGTGATTCCGGTTCGATTGGACTATATGGCACTGGCGGCGGCGCATCGACCGGTTGGAATCGCTTTGCGCATTGGCGGCTATGCCGGGCCGTTCGCGGCGGATGACAGCATCACTCAATTTCTGGGACGACTTGCCACAAACTTCATTGCGGAGGCACGTTCGAATGGGATTTCCGCCAGTGAATTTCAAATCGATTTCGATTGCGCGTCGTCGAAGTTGGATGGTTATCGCGCGTGGGTGGAGACGCTGCGCAAACAAATTGCGCCGACGCCATTGACCATCACGGTGCTGCCGAGTTGGGTGAAGGAACCGGCGTTCAAGAAGCTCGCGGAGGCGACGGATGGTTACGTGTTGCAGGTGCATTCGCTGGAGCGGCCTAAGAATGTTGATGTGCCGTTTACGTTGTGTGATCCCGATGCGGCCAAACGTGCGGTGGAACAAGCGGGAAAAATTGGGGTGCCGTTTCGCGTGGCGCTGCCGACGTATGGGTATTTGCTGGCGTTCGAGAAAAGCGGGAAGTTTGTTGGGATCTCCGCCGAAGGGCCGAGCAAGTCCTGGCCGGCGGAGGTGCAGACGCGCGAGGTGCGGGCGGACCCCGTGGAAATGGCGCGATTGGTTCAAGGGTTGTCGACGAATGGCCCGTCAACATTGCGCGGAATCATCTGGTATCGATTGCCGACGATTGTGGATAACTTTAACTGGCGTTGGAAAACCCTCGGTGCCATAGTCGCCTCGCGTTTTCCCCAAGAAAGTTTTCGGGGCGAAGCGCGCCGGGTTGAGGCGGGATTGGTGGAAATCAATCTCGTAAATGACGGCGAACTCGACCTTTCCTCACGGCTCGTCGTGGAAGTCCGCTGGTCTCGCGTGGGCGGGGCCCGGCTGGTTGCGGCTGATGGTTTGCACGGCTACAGCACGCTGAACGCGGGACCTTCCTCGATAACATTTCAAAAAACATCGCAGCCCGGCCGCCTTGCGGCCGGTGAACAACAGACCATCGGTTGGCTGCGGTTTGATAGAGAGTGTGAGGTGAAGGTTGAAAGCAAAAGAGATCAAGATGGTGGCGCTCCCCGTGAACCCTGAGTGCCACCTCACCCCGGCCCTCTCCCCCACTTCGTGGCGGAGAGGGAGACAGAATCAGCAGATTGGCTTGAATCAAGGATGGTTTTCGCGCAAATGGCGTTATCGATTACTCAGCGCCGCCTTGCTGCTGGGAACAAAATCGCTTCTGGCCTG
Organism: Verrucomicrobiia bacterium; assembly: GCA_035550235.1. Classification (GTDB taxonomy): domain Bacteria; phylum Verrucomicrobiota; class Verrucomicrobiia; order Limisphaerales; family DASXHY01; genus DASXHY01. Next base: position 1,780 of record DASZPR010000281.1, read on the forward strand.
CGGGCCATGGTTTCCCAACAACATGCTCGATCGGGGTGATGCGGCAGTATTGGTCGCGCCGCTCGCGGATTTTTACGGAGAACTCGAACGCATCCCGGCAAGTCCAACGCCAGTGCGGGCGGTGACGTCCACCAATAGTTACGCGGATGAGACGTTGCAAACGGAACTCGCGGATTTGCGCGCGGCGCTGCAGCAGGCCGGAAAATCTTCCAATGACGTGGAGCGAATTGTTCTGAGTCATTCGGAGCAGCGGATGAAGTTGCAGGAATTTATCGATTTCAAACCGCATGAATCTTTCGACGAGCCAGCGGAACCGCTGCCGGCGCCGCCGTTTCCGGCGGTTTCCATCGTCGAGGGGTTGCCGGGAGAATTTGCGGATTATTTTGAAGGCGCGATTGCGTGGCATAAGCCCGAGGGAAAAGACGCGGCGCGCCAGGCGTGGGAACATCTGCTGAATCGTCCGCCGGAGGAGCGGCATTATAAAT
>DASZPR010000282.1:0-8750 GCA_035550235.1 Verrucomicrobiia bacterium
ACCGGCCTTCAGGTGCTCGCGCGCCAGCAACGCGAAGACCATCGGCATCCAGGCAAGAAACAGGTTCCAGATCAGGAACGCAAAATGTGTGTCGCGGGCCAGGACCATGCGCCCGACAACCAGTGCCACGCTCACGACGGACGCAAACGATAGCGCCAGCATGGGAACCAGCGTTTCCCGCTTAAACAGCAATTGAAACAATTTCATAACTATAAAGTTCGACCCCTGAGCCTACCATATTGCTCAATGCCGGGACAGGGGAATTGACCCGAGAATTGGCGGCTTTAATCAGCTTGCCATGTGCCAAACGACCGCTTTCAATCCATTCCAGTGAAATTGAAGCGAATCCTTCTGGTTCTTCTGTTGGGAATTATTCTCGTCTGTGGCGCGGCTTCCTATCTTCATTTTTGGCTCAGCCGCCCCATGGGGAATGGACCTGCCGGTCCGGCGGTTTCGAAGGAAGCATTTTCAAAGGTTTGGTCTACGAATGAAATTCTGTTAGTCGGTCTTGGTGACAGCGTGACTGCGGGATTTGGCGCGCGCAAGGGTTACTCCTATTTTGACCGTCTTGTCGCGAATCCTTCTGATGAATTTGAGGACATGCGCGGCATTTGCCTGAAGGCCATTTTCCCGAATCTTCGTTACACCAACCTGGCCGTCTCCGGCAGCACGTCGATGGAACACGCGGAAAAACAGGTGCCGAAATTGCTGACAGTGAACTCTAATATCCCGGCAATTGTTGTAATCACTTCGGGCGGCAATGATTTGATTCACAATTACGGCCACACGCCGCCGCGGGAGGATGCCATGTACGGCGCCACGTTCGAGGAAGCAAAGCCGTGGATTGGGAATTTCGGCCAGCGGATGGATTCGATGATCCAACAAATCGAAAAACATTTCTCGGGCAATTGCGAAATTTTTATCGCTGATATTTACGATCCGACAGACGGCCAGGGTGACTTGCAGCGGACGGGATTGCCGCAGTGGAAGGATGCCGCGAAAATTCTAGGTGCGTATAATGGTGTCATTCACGACGAGGAGAAAAAGACTTCAAATGTTCACGTGGTCAACATGCATGAAGGCTTTTTGGGACACGGTATTCATTGCACCCAGTTCTGGGCGAAAACTTACGACTCCAACGATCCGCATTATTGGTATTACGTGAATCTCGAAGATCCGAATGAGCGCGGTTACGATGCGTTGCGGCGGATGTTCCTGATTAAAATGCAGAAGGCGTTTGGCCCAACGAAATAATCTCATGCCCTTGCCTTACAAAATCGCCACGCTGCTGTATTGCTTCAACGAGCGCGATGAAGTGCTGCTGCTCGAACGCGCGCAGGAGCCGAATCTCGGCTATTGGAGTCCGTGCGGCGGGAAATTGCACACGGACATTGGGGAATCGCCTTACGCCTGCGCCTGTCGCGAGGCCGAGGAGGAACTCGGTGTGAAACTTTCGCCATCCGATTTGCATCTGGCGGCCATCGTAAGCGAGTACGGATTCCTTCGACAAAGCCATTGGTTGATGTTTTTGTTCGAAGTGAAAAAGAAACTCAACACGTTGCCGCCGGTGCATCGCGAAGGACGGTTCCAATTTTTCCCGCGCGAGGCGCTTTCCAGCATTAAAATTCCGCAAACGGACAAGGAGAAAATCTGGCCGTGGTTCTGGCAATTCCGCGGCGGCTTTTTCGCCGCACACTGTCATTGCCATCCGGATGGACGGAATGACTGGACGCTGGAAGAAGTGAGAAAATAACGAATGATAAGTTCCGAGGCGAAATTCATTCGACATTCGACATTCGACATTCGACATTTGACATTGCTCCCATGCCTGACGAACCGATCATTGACCTCCAGAGCGACCACTACTTCATGGGTGAGGCGTTGCGCCAGGCGGCAAAGGCTTACGAAGCAGAGGAAGTGCCGGTGGGCGCCGTGGTGGTGCGCAATGGGCGCATCATTGCCCGCGCGTGGAACCAGGTGGAATTGCTCAAGGACGCCACGGCCCATGCAGAAATGCTCGCCATCACGCAGGCCGAGGAAGCCGTGGGTGACTGGCGGCTGAACGACTGCACGCTCTACGTTACTAAAGAGCCCTGCCCGATGTGCGCGGGCGCGATTGTTCATGTGCGCTTTGGGCGCGTGGTTTTTGGGGCGAGCGATCCGAAAGCGGGCGCAGCGGGCAGCGCGATGAATCTCCTGCAGTTTCCCACCTTGAATCACAAGTGTGCGATCACCGCGGGTGTGCGGGAGGCGGAATGCCGGTCGCTGTTGCAGACGTTTTTTGCGACGCAGCGCGCGGCACAGAAGCTGGCGGAGCCGGGCAAATCACCCGGAAACGGACCGCACAGCGGAAATTAGCCGGCAGTTACTTTTGTGCCGAAGGGGAGGCTTCGGTCACGTTCAAATCGATTTTCTGGCCCAACAATTTGCCTTCGACTTGAACGGTTGTGAAATCGGGGGTCAGGAAAACTTTGGCGCTGGAGCCTTTGCCTGAGACTGTATCCGGAACGTCCGTAGTGCCTTTGGCTTGGATCTTAAAAAGGCCATTGAACTTGCCAGTCAAATCCAATCCGAATGACTGGTGCGGCAGGCGGACAATGCCGGTGCCGGTCAATTTATTCAGCCCCGCAAGGTTCATGGTCAAATTCCACGTGCCATCCACGCCCCCCGGCAAAGGTGTGGTGAGGTCGTGCGCCACGCCGCTGATGTTGTTCACGCCGGGAATATTGGCGGAAAAATGAGTCGCCTTCGTAGCGACCAACTGGCCAGTGGTGGCGTCCGTTTCGGCGTCCACTGTCACCGAGCCCTTGACGGTGGTATTTTGGATGCCTCCGAACGAACCGTTGCCGGCAAAATGGACGGTGAAATGAACCCGACCCAAACCGCCGGATCCGGTAACTTTGCCGCTGATGGCAGTGGCGATGGCGAACTGGCTGTTGTTGTCATCATTGAAAACCAACCCACTGACATTCCCAGGCGAAGTGGTCAATTTTCCGGTGGGGCCCTGTTGCAGGAAAAAATCAATTTGCACCGGAACGGAAAGACCGTTGCGGCCCTCGACGTTCAGATTCAAGGCATAATTGCCGGTGATATCCCACAGTTTGCAATCGGCGGGATCGTCGCTTCCCAGATCGAAGCTCAGAGTCGGGGGAACGGTGATTTGCGCGCGGCAAAGTTGCAGTGAAAACAGAAGGACGGAAACCAGCAACCAACGAGGATTGAGTCGGATTGTCATAACGCGTTACAGGCCGCAAAGAATGTCGAGCCCGGTGGAATTCGTCAACGTAAAAGACTCGTCAGCGCAACAAATTGCTCCACGCTCACGGTTTCGGCCCGGGTTTGTGGTGACAACCCGGCGCCCGCGAACGCCCGCGCCAAGGCTGCCGCCGGCCATTCCGTTTTCAATAGTTTCATCATCATCTTTCGCCGCTGTGAAAATGCCCGTTTTACAACTTTGTGAAAGTCCCTCCGCAAGGCTTCCGGCAGGAACGGTTGTGTGCGCCGCTCCAAAATCACGCAGGCAGAATCCACGTCGGGCTGCGGGAAAAAGCACCCCGCCGGGATTTTAAACCAATCCCGAGGTTCGAAATCCAACTGCACCAGCAGTGTCAGCAGCCCGTAGTCGTCATCACCCGCGCGGGCCATGAGCCGGCGGGCGACTTCCAATTGCAGCGTGGCGACCATCCGCCGAGGCGAATGTTCCCCTTGCGCCAGTTCCACTAGAATCGGCGAAGCGACCGAATACGGGAGGTTGGCGACTAGCTTCCAGTCGCGCCAATCGTGCGGTTCGCGCTTCAGGAATTCCAGCGCGTCATCGTGTAACAAGCGCAACGGCCCGTGGCCGTTGACGTCAGGAGGCGGATTCTGCAGGATCGTCGAGCGCTCCGCCTCCTCACGTCGGCGGCTACTGGAATTCTCAGCTTTTACGCCAAACCGTTTTCCCAGCACCTCGACGAGCCGTCCGTCCTTTTCAATCGCCAAAACTTCTCCGGCCTCTTTCAGCAACAGCTCCGTCAGCGGACCGAGTCCCGGTCCAATTTCCAGCACCTTGTCCGTTTTGGATAAATCACCGGCGTCGACGATGCGGCGCAGTTGATTTCCGTCGTGCAGAAAATTTTGGCCGAGTGATCTCGTGAGTTGGATGTCCTCACGCGTCAGCAGCTCCCGCATTTCAGAGAGTTTCATGCAGGATTTTCGTGAGCGCGTTGAGGGTTTCGGTGAGTTGCGCCTTGGTAATCGTCAGCGGCGGCGTGAAGCTGACGACGTTGCCGTGCTCTCCTTCGGGCAATAGAATGAAACCCGCGCGCAACATTTCTTTAATCACGCGAATTGCCGTCGCGCCATCGGGTGCGCCATTGGCCAATCGGAAATCCAGCCCGGCCATCAGCCCCATACCGCGCGCGGAGACATTGGACTTTGAGCATTGGACTTTGGACAATTCCCCGATCAAAAACTCGCCCAGCTTCGCCGCGCGCTCCGGCAATTTGTTCTCGCGAATCTCCTCAATTTGCGCCAGAGCCATCGCACAACCGACGGGATTGCCCAGAAACGTGCTGGTGTGGATCGCCTCGCCGCGCGAAGCAGGCCACGCGGCATCCATTACGTCTGCGCGGCCCACGCAGGCAGAGAGTGGAAAACCGCCGGTGAGCGCTTTGCCGAGGCAAATGATATCCGGAATCACTCCGGCATGTTCGCACGCGAACCATTTTCCCGTGCGACCGAAGCCGGTGTAAATTTCATCCAGCACGAGCAAGGCTTTGTGCTCATCGCAAAGCCGGCGGAGCAGAGGAAGAAAACCGGGTGGCGGAACATTGATGCCGCCGCGGGTCTGAATTGGCTCGACGAGCACGGCGCCCACCCAACCGCGCTGGAATTGACGGCGCATCAGCGTTTCCACCACGGCCAAATCCGCGGGCTTGGTGGGGAATTGCACGAAGTGACCGAATTCCTTGAGCTGCAAACGAAAGGGTCCGCGAAACAACTCGCGATGCGTCGTATTCAGCGTGCCATAGCCCAGCCCATGATAACCGCCCTGAAAGGCGATGACGCCATATTTTCCCGCCGTGAGCATCGCGGTCTTGAGCGCCGCTTCCACGGCTTCAAAACCGGAATTGCAGAAAATGGTCTTGGCACTTAGGAGTTTCGGGTTCCCGCCTTCGCTTCGCTTCGTCGCGGTAGGTCGAATTTCGGGTTTCGCGTTTTCCAAAAGATCGCCCGTCCATCGCTCGAACGTGATCCGGCTTAATTCCCGCGCGAGTTCGGCTTTGCGCGCGTGCGGGTGCACGTCGCCCATGGCATGCATGAGCGTTTCCATTTGCTTTTGGCCGGCGGCAACCACGCGCGGGTTTGCATGGCCGGCCGCCGCCACTCCAAAAGCGGCCGTGAGGTCGAGATATTTTTTGCCTTCGGCGTCCCAGACGTTCACGCCTTTCGCGCGTTCCCAAACGACGGGCCACGAGCCATCCGGTTCCGTGAACAGTACATTGCGCGATTCGTATTCGCGGAGCAGATCGATAGTTTCGCGCGTGTTCATGAGTTTTTAACCACGAAGGGACACGAATGAACACCAATACTGAAAGGAAAAAAAAAGGGGTCTTACGCGAATTACACCAATTTTCGCGAATTTTAAAAACGTCTTTGAATTAGCAAGAATTAGTGGAATTCGCGCAAAGCACTTTCCCGATTCGTGTTGATTCATGTTCATTCGTGGTTCAAACACCGCGCTGCTCCGGTGGCCAGATGATTTTGTGCAGTTGCGCCTGGAAACGCACCGGCAGCGCGTCGGCAATAATATTCTCCACCAATTGCAATCGCGAGATGGGCGTCTGCCCGGTGGGAACTTTCTTCAGCGATTTATCCTGCTGCTCCGGCGCAAGCGGATGCACCCACGACACGAGCAGCGGGCAGATGGAATCCAATTTGTGCCGCGCAATTTGTTGTTTTACCCACGCATAATCCTGCACCGTGCCGATGACGAATTTGATTTCATCGGTGGTTTTCAGGTGCGCGAGGTTCTCCCAGCGGTTGCGCTCGACCTCGCCGCTACTGGGACATTTCAAATCCATGATACGGCGGACGCGCGGGTCCACGCCGGAAATATCATGCGCGCCGCTGGTTTCGAGCAGGACGGTGTAGCCGGCGCCACACAATTCTTTCATCAATGGCAACGCGTTTTTTTGCAGGAGCGGTTCGCCGCCAGTTAATTCGACTAAAGGTAATTTGAAATTTGAGATTTGAGATTTTGAATTCGCGAAAGGTTTAGCCAACCGTTCGATTTCAGCGCGAACGTCAGCGAGCGATTGCTTTTCTCCTCCTGTGAACGCGTAGGCGGAATCGCAATAGGAACAGCGCAGGTTGCACGCGGTGAGCCGGACAAAAATGCACGGCAATCCTGCAAAGGTGCTTTCCCCTTGCAGGCTCAGATAGATTTCATTGACGTTGAGCGTTTCCAATACAAAGCCAAAGTAAGCTGAATCCGACCTCCTCGGACAGAATTTTTCCTGACGGGCGCGCGCGGCATCGGCCATCATTCCGGGAGACCGCGTCGTGGTGGAGTCGTGCCTTTCCCCCACCCCTACGACTGGGCACGACCGGGCACGACCGCTGTTGAACATCAGGTGCTTACGATTGAAGCCGGATGGCACGACGCACGACTTGCTTTCAGGGAAAACAGGCACCGACTGCGGGCTGAGGCTGATGGACGCCGACGGTGCGAGGGTGAGAACGGTTGTTTTGAACGTGGCGATGTGCAGTCGTGGTGATCGTGCACGATTTATTTTCGCGGCCGTTTCCATTTCTCCCTGTCGCCCTCCTTTCGCAGGTCGTTTATAGCACGAGTGTCAATTGGCGGATGCGCCGGCTTTCCGGAGCCTTTCGCTCGACTCGCGCTGTGGGCTAACGTCTGACGCTGCTCTACAGATGTTTCCACGTTTGTTCGCGAGGCACAGATTTTGAGATGTGCCCCTTACTAACTCGGCGCATTTCATTTTTTGAAGAAAAGCAGATGTCTTTTGGTTCCGCAGGAACCGTTGAAAATAGCCCGGCAGTTCACTGCCGGGGAGGGATGGAAACGCGACGAGTCCCGCAGGGACGGCTGAGATAGGGGTTGCCTAATTCAACCGTCCCGTCCGGGACTTGAAGGTTATGGTCGAGTCCCGGCGTTAAAACGCCGGGCTATTCTCGGAAGTCCCTTCGGGACTGGAAGTATTCGGATTTTCTAGCCTGCTCAAATTAAGAGGCACCTTTTACTACTGATATATCAGTTCTTGCCTTGATAATGACCGGCACGTAATCTCGGCTCATGAAATCCGCCCTCACTGCGCTCATTTCACTCGCCGTCTTCGGGTCTCAAGCTCTTTTCGCAGCGGACTCGACCAATTCGAATTCGTTTCCGGTTCACATCAGCGTGCACGCGTCGCAGACTTGGGAGCCGCTCAAGCCGATTTGGCGGTTTTTCGGCGCGGATGAGCCGAATTACGCGACGATGCCCAATGGCAAAAAGCTGATCGGCGAACTCGGGGCTTTGCGTCCGAACGAAGTTTATTTTCGCGCGCACAATTTGCTGACGAGCGGCGATGGCACGCCGGCCTTGAAGTGGGGGTCGACCGGCGCTTATACCGAGGACGCGAATGGCAAGCCGGTTTATAATTGGACGATTCTCGATGGCATTTTTGACACGTATCGCGCGAACGGCGTGCGGCCGTACGTGGAAATCGGTTTCATGCCGGAAGCGATGTCGATCCATCCGGAGCCTTACCAGCATCATTTCACTCCCCACGCGAAGTATAACGACATTTACACCGGTTGGGCGTATCCGCCGAAGGATTACGACAAGTGGGGTGAGTTGGTTTACCAGTGGGCGCGTCATGCCGTGGAGAAATACGGCAAGGCAGAGGTGGAACATTGGTATTGGGAAGTTTGGAATGAAGCGAATATCGGATATTGGAAGGGCAAACCGGCAGATTTTTATCGCTTGCACGACATGGCGGTAGCGGGAGTGCGGCGGGCGCTGCCCACGGCGCGGGTGGGTGGGATGGATTCGGCGGGGGGCGGTGAAGCGTTGCGCAATTTTTTGGAGCATTGCGCGCACGGCACTAATTACGCCACGGGCACGGTGGGGACACCGGTGGATTTTGTGTCGTTCCACGCGAAAGGCGCGATTCCGATTTATACAAACGGCATTGTGCGCATGGGGATTGCCGCTGAATTGCGCACGATGGATTCTTCTTTCCGCATCATCGCATCCTTCCCGGAATACAAAAATAAGCCGATCGTCATCGGTGAAGCGGACCCGGAAGGTTGCGCGGCGTGCCAGGGGGAGCAATTCGGTTATCGTAATAATTCCGTGTACGCCTGTTACACGGCGGCGTGTTTTACACGCGCGCTGGATCTCGCGAAAAAGCGCGAGGTGAATCTCGAGGGCGCGCTGACGTGGGCGTTCGAGTTTGAAAACGAGCCGCCGTTTGCGGGATTCCGCGCGGTGGCGACCGATGGCATCGATTTGCCGGTGCTAAACGTGTTCCGCATGTTCAGCAAGATGCCGGAGCAACGCGTCGCCGTCGAAAGCGACTCCGCCGTGTCGCTGGATGACATTGTCAGAAAGGGCGTGCGGGAAAATCCCGATGTATCCGCGCTCGCCGCCACAGGGAAAAATAAATTGTGCGTACTGGTGTGGCATTATCACGATGACGACGTGGCGGGGCCGGATGCGCAAGTGGACCTGGCGCTCGATGGATTGCCGCAAAATATCA
>DASZPR010000283.1:0-5567 GCA_035550235.1 Verrucomicrobiia bacterium
GTGGGTGGGAGTGGGGGAAAATCTTTGGCCTGATTTTGCAATCGCGCCGCTTGCTGCTTGATGCCGACGCCATCGTCACCTGCAACGAGAACGAAGCGCGTCTGTTGCGCGAACAACATCCCGGCAAACGCGTCGTCGTGCAGCCGCACGGCGTGCCATTGGAGGTCTATCGGGACGACCGCCGCGAGCAGGCGCTGCAAGCCTTCCCCCAACTTCGCGGCAAACAGATATTGCTCTCTCTCGGGCGTATCGACTCAGTTAAAAATCAGGGTTGGATTATTGAGCAAGCCCCGCAAATTTTTGAAAAATTCCCTCGCGCAATGATTGTGCTGGCTGGCGCCTGCACTGACGAAGCCTATGGGGAGAACCTTCGCCATCGCATCAAGGCGCTCGGAATTGAAAACCGCGTCTTATTGACCGGCGGTTTGCCGCCGAATGATCCGCGGTTGATTGGATTGCTTCAAACTGCGGACGTGCTCATTTTGCCTTCCAAATCGGAAACGTTCGGGCTTGTCGTTCTGGAAGCCTGGGCCACCGGCACCATGGTTTTATCCACGCGGACTTCCGGCGCCTGCACGCTCGTGCGTCATGGCGAGAACGGCTGGTTGTTCGATCTCGATAAACCCGAAACCTTTCACCAACCGCTCGCGCAGGCGTTGTCCAAGTCCGCTGCGGCGCAGCGAATCCTGAGGCGTGGCGGCGATGAAGTGCACACGCAATATAACATCACGGCGCTCGCCGGGCGTATGAAGGCACTCTACGAGGAATTGATCGAGGAAAAAAATGCGATACGTAATTCTGCGCGACGACGACACGAATGCGCTGACGCCCGTTGAATGCCTGGAGCGGCTCTACCGGCCGTTTTTGGATCGCAACCTGCCGGTGAACCTGGCGGTGATTCCGGACGTTTCCACCAATGCACTGACTCCCGAGGGCAGGGGGGAGGGATTTTTGTTCGCGAAGAACGGCACGCGCTCGGCCACCGTCCCGATCGGCGAAAATCCGACCCTCGTAAAATATCTGCGGGAAAATTCCAATTACAACGTTGTCCAACACGGTTGTCATCACGATTGTTTCGAATTCGATCGCAAATCTCCGGGACAAATCGCGGCGCGATTGGAGCACGGCACCGAATTGCTCACCGCCGCCGGTTTTTCGCGACCGGTCACGTTTGTTGCGCCGCATGACAAGCTGTCGCGCGTCAGTTATCGCGAGGTGGCTAAACGGTTCGAGGTCATTTCGAGCGGCTGGTTTGAACTGGAGCGATTGCCCATGACCTGGTGGCCGCAATATCTTGCAAAGAAAGCGCGGCACGCACCTCATTGGCGTGTGGGAAATACCCTTTTGTTGTCGCATCCCGGCTGCCTGTTGTCCGCGCAACGTGACTTCGGTTCGATGCTCAACGAAATCATTCGGACGGTCAACAATCGGAAAGTCACTGTGCTGGTGACGCACTGGTGGGAATATTTTCCGAACGGTCAGCCCAACGAAAATTTCATTCGCGTCCTGCACCAAACCGCCGAATACCTCGCCTCTGAAAAGGACGTCAAAGTCATTTCCTTCGCCGAGCTGGCACAAAGCGGGTACGATCTGAACTGAATGAAATCCCAGGCGGTCAGCCGGGATTTGTTTTTCCGCAAAGGGTGTCGAGTGTTTCAATGATCGCGACGAGTTCCTGCCAGCTTATTGGCTTCACAAAATAATGATCGGCTCCCAACGCCAGCGCCCGCTCCCTGTCTCGCTGCAAATCCGAGGAAGTCAAAATGACAAAAGGCATTTCCTTCAATTCGGAACGCGTCAATCTCCATTCCAGCACTTCAAACCCGTCGACGCGGGGCATTTTTAAATCGAGCAGCACCAACGCCGGGCAGGGATATTTTGCCGCATCACAAAAATTCTCTCCGCGCGACAAATACGAAATTGCCTCTTCACCGTCCCACACGTGTTGGAGCGACACTTTGAAACGGCTCTTGCTGACGGCGCGCTCGATCAACCTCTTGAAAAAATCGTCGTCATCAACCAGGAGAATCGTTGGATTCATTCCAGAGAATTTTCTCCTTTTTTCTCACGCAACTTGCTTATTGTCAACGATTTTTAGCGCGCTGGAAAAATCGATGGCGAAGCTCTGTCGAGCCAGCTCTAATAGTCGCGTGCGGCGACCAGTCGATTGGTTTTCTCAACCGTCATTCGCGACAAAGCCATCCCCAGTTGCGCGCTGAAAGAGCGTGCACCTTGTTCATTCAGATGAACGGTATCCTCAAAATTCGCCCCATCCCTCACCCAGTCGCTCGCCGTGATATAAGTCGCCTGTTGTGCCTGCGCCAGTTTTTGCAAATGCGCGCGCATCTCAGTCCAAACTGGCAGCGAATAAAACGTTTCGCGATGCCGTGGTGACATCGGCATTTCGACGAAGAAAAATTTCGCGCCATGCTCATGCGCCAGATCGATCATGGCCTGGATGGGTGGCGAGAATCCTTTCCGCACCTTGACGATGGCGCCGCATCGCTGGACGAAGCTCGGTACGTCCTTCGCCTCGAGCGCGTCGAAATCGCCCACGCGCCCAAAGCGGTTCACCTTCTGTTTCGGCATGCCGATTTCGTCCAATTGACGCCGCAGCAATTCCACACGGTCCCACAGCGAGGAGCGTTCCGCGAGCATCGGCACCCGTTCGGTCATTTCCAATCGCCACTCGCCCAGCCGCGAGTTCGGCGTGTAAAACGTGGCGGCCTCCTTCGGGAAATAATACGAGAAAGCGCGGTTGCCGATCAGGTCTTCCCAGGCGCCATCCGGCGCGGCGTTCAGTTGATCGTCGAAGAATCCGTAGATGACGTATTTGATATGCACCGGCTGTTCAAACGCGCGTTTGAGAATCAAATAATGTTCCACCGGCGTCGTCGCGCCCAGGCCGAGATTTACCGCGGTCGGCGTTGAACTTGGCTGGGACCAACTGGATTCAAAAGCGCCGGCATCGCACCCGGCTTCAATCAACGAATTCCCGAGGAACAGGCAATCGGTCGAAGGCGGCAAATGATTAAGCGCGTTCAGCAAATGCTGCCGCTGGGTTTTCTTCGCCGCGAACGCGATGAGCACATTGTACGCAACGAGAATCACCAGCGCGATCGCGACCGGAATGAACAATCGTTTCTTCATCTCAAAAATCGATGTAGATGAATTTCGAAGTCTGGCCGCAGAACAACAGGATAAGGCCGATCAACACCCCCCACCAAATCCCCAACCACAACGGCGAGGCCAGAAACGACGCGCCCGGCGGTGGTTCCTCGCGGCTCGCGCCAAGGTAATCGAAAAAGTTTTTGATCCACGCCAGAACCGCCACCGCACTTCGGCGTTCAACGTTCGGCGTTCGAGGTTCGATGTTTCCAAGTTCACTCATAACTTTACCCAATGAATAACCGTTTCAGAAAAAATGTCGCGGTGGGCAAATCCATACAGAAGAAAGCCCAGCCGAGGTTCACGGTAACAAACGTAATCGTCCATGCCGTCACGATCCCGAGAGTTGAAGGCGGCGACGTGCGCTCGCCGCGCCATTTCGACCACGTGCGATGGACGGCCAGCAAGACACCATGCCACAGGCCCCAAACGATAAAGTTCAGACCAGCGCCATGCCACAGACCGCTCAAAAACATCGTGAGCAACAGATTGACGAGCACGCGCGGCGGTTTGCAACGCGACCCGCCCAGCGGGATGAATACGTAATCCACCAGCCAGCGATACAGCGAGATGTGCCAGTGCTTCCAGAATTCCGCGATGTTCGTCCGCGCGTAAGGCCAGTCGAAATTTTCCGGCACTTTCATCCCAAACAATCGCGCCGAGCCAATCGCAATATCCGAGTAAGCCGAGAAATCGAAATAGATTTTCACCCCGTACGCCAAAATCCAAATCGGCAGCACCCACCGTTGAGCCTTCGCGATATCGGCGTGATTAAGGTGATTCGTGAATGCCGTCATCAAATCCGCGATGGCGAATTTCTTCGCCAGCCCGGTCAGGATCCGCGTCATGCCGATGCGCCAATCACCCGCCCATTCGAGACTCGGTTCGCGCAGGCTGGGCAGAAATGTTTGATAACGCTTGATCGGCCCCGCAACCATCGTTGGGAAAAACAAAATGAACGCCATGTATTCGCTGAACGAGCCCGCCGGAGTCGTGCCGCGATAACGATCCACCGCGTAGTGGATGAATTCGAAAGTGAAAAACGATATGCCCAGCGGTAAAAATGCTCCCGCCCAATAGAGCGGATTATGTTGTGGCGGACCAAACGCGAGACCAGTGAGGAAATTCCAATATTTGAACACGATCAAAAACAAAATGGTTTGCGCAATACCCACAAAGCAGAGCATCGAACCCTGCTTATAGAATCGGCTGAAAATGGTCTCCCAAACGAAAATCAGGAGGCAGGCCGCGCCAAAAGCTCCGCCGATTTGCGTTAGCGAAAAGAACACGAAGAAACTTGCCCCAAACGCAATGCAAACCCACGGCTGAGCCGCGGGCCGGACGAGGCGAAACGTGATCGCCGCCGGAATCAGGAACAAAATAAAATACGCAAAGGTATTGAAAATCATAGGTCGCCGACGGGAAAAGTCTTCGAAAAACCCGCCGGAACGGCAATGGGGCGAATGCCTCAGAAATTAAGAACGCAGACCTACGATACGGCAGCAGAGCGTTAATTGTGCGCCGGAATGAGCGTGGTCGCCGCGTGAGATTCGTCCACTGCGATCGGAAAAACATCGCTCATTTTCATCATCGTGACGATGTGTTGCAGCGGCTTCGGGGGGTTCAACAGGCGGATGACAGCGGCGCCATGGCCGTTGCTCGCCTTTTTCCGAATGGCCACCAGCGCGCCCAGCCCGCCACAATCGACGAAAGTGGTCTCCGACAAATCGAGATTGATATGTTTGACCGTTTCCGACAAAGCGGCGCTTAACTGCGATTGGAAAGTATTCGCCGTGGCGGTGGCCAACTCCCGAATTTCGCTGACGTTTAAAGTGTCCCCGTGAATAACGATCTTCATGTAAACTTCTGTTGATTGATGGTTTCAAGGGGATCCACCTCTGGCTTCGGTTCAGTGAACAGCAATTCCATGAGGCGCCCCAAAAATTTTTCTCCGTTCGGTTCGCGTTTCAGCGCGCACATCAGGAACGAGTCCAGGACTTGCGCCACGGAACCGCTCTGCCAATTGATAAGGGTGCTTCCCCAGGCCAGCGATCGTTGCAACGCCGCGAGCTTGCCAATAAACGTATCGGGACCGATTACACTGTTGACGACCTCCGCGCCGCCTTCGATGAACGAACGGTCTTCAAGAACCGCGTTCGGGCCAATGACACATCCCGCGCCCACAAACACATGCTGGCCGATCCAACATGGGCCCGTCAGTTGCGCCTGCGGCGAAACGTGCGCGTGCCGGCCAATCCAGATTCCTGGCTGCAGCTCGCGGAAACCCACGCGATCCACCGTGTTCGCGCGCGGCAACCAGCGCATCATGCCGGCGAACAAGTCAGCGTAGCTGGTAAAGATCGGCAAATTCGGCTCGCCCGGAAAATGGTCGAGCACTG
>DASZPR010000284.1:0-3119 GCA_035550235.1 Verrucomicrobiia bacterium
TGGTGTGGACGGTAAAACGGCCACGGCGGTATTCAGGGTCAATGCGGCGGAGACCATCGCCGCACGGAACAGGCTGGCGGGAAGGCTGATTTTCATGGCGCCATTCTGCCCCAGCCAACCTTTAGCCAACATTAAGACAGCAGAGAAAAATCGGGTGGGTAAATCCGGATTAAATTTTCGTCATAAATTGCAAAAGCAATGGCGTCGCCCGCAACTTCGCCGCACTCTTCGACATCTCTCTAATCACAAGAATTGAATGACACCCAAAGAGAACGGAAAATTATGACGAATAAATATCTTCGCGGTCTTAACAAAATTGAATCTGCCCTCAGCCTCGGTTGCTTGATGCTGGCTCTGGCACTGCGCGCGCCCGCGGCGGCGCTCACTCCCGGCGAGCCCATCCTCTTGCCCGGCACCCACGATGGCTTCGATTTCATCCGCATCGATACCGCCGCGAATAGACTGCTGCTCGGTCATGAAGGCAATAAATCCTTTGACGTTTTTGATATCGAAACAAAAAAACTCCTGAAAGTCGTCCCCACCAGCACGTCACAGGATGCGACGGTCGATACTAAACGCCACTCTTATTACGTCAGCGGCAACGACCCCTCGCGCATGGTCATCGTCGATTCCACGAAATTGGAAATCTCCGGCGAAGTGCCGACGCCCGCGAACACCGATCTCATTGGCTTCAACCCCCAAACCGGCTTGGTTTACGAATGCAACGACACCGCCGGTGAAGTATGGGTGATCGATCCCGCCGCGAAAAAAATCGTGACCACCATCAAGTTGGATGGCAGCGGCGTGGAGGATTTGGCATTCGATCCCGAATACAAACATCTCTACCAGGCGGTGAAAGGCAAAAACACAATCGCCGTCATCGACCCGGCCAGCAACCAGGTCACCGCGGCCTGGCCGCTCGCGCCCGACAAAGGCGCCCACGGCATCGCGATCGTCCCGGACAGCAACGGCCTGCTCGTCGCCTGCGCCGGCAAACTGGTTTTGCTGGATCGTTCTACCGGCAAAGTGATCGCGACCACGCCCACCGGTGCGCGCGTGGATGAAATGGCCTATGATCCCGGGCTCCACATCGCGTATTGCGCCAGCCGCGGCGGAAATATCTCCGTCGTTTCCGTCGCAGCGGACAAGCTGGCCGGCCTCGGCGAAGTGCCCGATGAATCCGGCACCGGCGATATCACCGTCGATCCCAAAACACACACCGTGTGGATCGCCTACAAAAAAGGCGGCGAGTGCTTCGTGCAACCGTTCACGCCGGCGAAATGAATTGATACGCGTCATTTACAAACGTCGCGTCACCAAGCATCTTAATGTAAAGCCTTCGGGGAAACTTCTATTCCGCGGGCGAGTCAACCGCGGTAAAGAAAGCTAAAACATCATGGGAGATAAATCCCCGAAAGCCAACAGCAAGAAGTCCGGCCAAAAACAATCCAAAGCCAATAACGCCGCCTCCAAGAAAAAAGCGGCGGTCGCCAGCAAACAGGCTGCCGGCAAGAAAAAGTAATTCCACTGTCTCTCCGGATTTCATCTCCGGAGAGACGGTTTCCGCAAAATCGACATGGCGCTGAAACTTCAACAGGGGCAAATCTGGAAACACGGTAACGAATACATCCGCATCGTCCATCTCGAGCGGCTGGAAGTCGGATATAAAGTCCTCAAGAATCTCCACACCAGCAAAGGCGAACACCGCCACACCAGCAAAAAAGACTTCTGTCGCTTGCTCAAAGAATGCCGCCTGTTGGAAGCGAAAATCGAATCGCTGCCCGAAGATGAAATCGCCTGAGCGCCCGCCTAGGACAATCCACGGTTAGCCTCGGGCAATTCCGGACCAGCTTTAGACATTCCCCCTCCCCGCCGCTGCGCTTATTATAAACCAGCGTCGGTTTCCGACGGACTTTGCCGGATGCCCGCAAGGCATCCTTCCATTTCCCGACTGTTCCAACGCTCCGGCCTCAACGGCACATCGGCTGCGGAAAATTATGTCTCAACCTAAAATTATTCAGGGCGGTATGGGAGTCGCAGTGTCCGGATGGCAACTCGCCCGCGCCGTTTCAATGTTGGGCCAACTCGGCGTTGTTTCCGGAACCGGCCTTGCCATTGTGTTGAACCGCGGCCTGCAAATCGGCGATCCCTCCGGCAAACTCCGCTTCGCACTGAAACATTTTCCCATCCCCGGGGTCGCTGATCGCATTCTCGAACGATATTTTATTCCCGGCGGCAAATCACCCGCCGCCCCCTTCATCGTTTCGCCATTGCCCACACTTCATCCCGGCGCGGCATTGGTGGAATTAACCGTGGCCGCAAACTTCGTGGAAGTTTTTCTGGCGAAGGAAGGCCACGACGGATTGGTCGGCATTAATTTTTTGGAAAAAATGCAATTGCCGACCCTGCCCTCACTCTACGGCGCGATGCTCGCCGGCGTGGATTACATTTTGATGGGCGCGGGCATTCCCCGTTCCATTCCGGGCGCGCTGGATGTGCTCGCCAAAGGCGAGGCGGCGGAATTGAAAATCGATGTCCTCGGCGCACTGCCCGGCGAGAATTTTGTTTCCACTTTTGATCCGAAGGATTTTTGTTCCGGCCCACCGCCGATGTTAAAACGTCCGCTGTTTTTCGGCATCGTCGCCTCCGCGACCCTTGCGATGGCGCTCGCCAAAAAAGCGAGCGGTCGCGTGGATGGTTTCGTGGTGGAAGGCGATACCGCCGGCGGCCACAACGCCCCACCGCGCGGCGCCATGCAACTGAGCGCCACCGGCGAACCCATCTACGGGCCGCGCGATGTCCCTGACCTCGATAAAATCCGCGAGCTCGGTTTGCCCTTCTGGCTCGCCGGCTTTTACGGACAGCCCGGCAAGCTGGCCGAGGCGCTCCGTCTCGGCGCTGCCGGCATTCAAGTCGGCACGGCCTTCGCGTTTTGCGCTGAGTCAGGCATCGAACCCAAACTGAAACGACAGGCCATTCAACTTGCCAGCACCGGCAAGGCCAAAGTTTTCACTGACCCGGTCGCCTCACCGACGGGATTTCCCTTCAAAGTTTTACAACTCCCCGGCACGCTTTCCGATCCGCTCCAATATGCGGCCCGCGAACGCCAATGCGATTTG
>DASZPR010000285.1:0-4516 GCA_035550235.1 Verrucomicrobiia bacterium
CCGGATTGGCCGTCGTGGAGGCGGCGGTTTAGTTGTTCGCGGATTTCGTGGGGTAGACGGGCGATTTTTCCTGTGCGGCTCATGTGCGGTCCTTTCTCTTTTCCTCCTGACTGCGAGAATCGCATAGGGGGTGGGACAAAGGCGGTCTAACCCCCTAAATCCGGGAACATCGAACATCCAACAACGAACGCCGAACATCCAATGAAGGACAAGCCCTCGCGGAGTCGGGCAACCCCGGGCCGACACGTGCAACACCTTTGGTGTTGTCTTTTTGCCGTGCTGCTCGCGGGGGAGAATGTGTGGGGGAGAATTTAAGGTTTGGAATTTGAGATTTCAAAGAGGGATGGCGGTTGCGGAGAAGATGGATTTTTTGACGCAAAGGACGGATGGGACGTAAGGGACGGAAAATGGTTGTTTGAGGTTATGGAAGAGAAGCGAGCGTCGGTCTGTTCATTCAGTTGGGCGTTACTCCGGGCGGCGAACGCGCCTGCGTTCTTACTGGGGTTATTATCGGTCGCTCTGTTAGGGCTTTTTTTGGCGCTTGCGCGAAGGTTTGGATTTCCCCGGAGGGAAAGAAAACGAGTCGAGTCGATTGAAGGTTGGAGCATTTCTTTCGGAGCTGTAGCGGTGGGGTGAAAAGGCTTGCAAAACTTTGGGGCCGGAAGATACTTTTTAGAATTCCGCCATTGATGAGCGTCACGCCTTCTTTCGGTTTTTCTCGCATTTCATTCAGTGGCTGTGCTGCGATTCTGCTGCTGACGACGGCTTGCGTTTTTCTCCTATCATGCCGCAAGAGCGACGATAATGAAGTGAGGGAGCCGCAGGCAGAGACTGCGCCGGCAGACGGGTCTGTGAAAGTGCAAATGCTTGAGGTGAATGATGTGAAAATCGGAGGCAAAGATGGAGTCGAGCTTTGGTTCAAGTTGATGTGTAATAAGGACACAAATGTGACGGTGCGGGCGGATCAATTGTGGGTGGAGACGCGAAAGGGCAAACCGGTGCGGAGTTGGAAGTTTAAACAGGGGCCGGGCCGATCCCTGGAAGTTTCGACCTCGGCGAGGGTTCAGATGACGAGCCTTGAGTTTTCCAACAAGTATGGCGAGAGAAATGCGCTGATGGGATGGGTGGATACCAACGCTGAACTGGGGTTCGACGTGAAGGCGGATCAGCATGATAATTGGGGGCAGGATGTGCTTTTTGAAGACGTGACGAAGTCTCAAGCGGCTTCATTTCATTTCGGGGATTTTGCGGCGGTTGAGATTTCAAACAAGTGAGATAGCTTGAAATCTGTGCTCCGTTCTCGCTGCTTACGGGGTCATTTCCTTTGAAAATCGGCGCTTTTGCGGGCATTTTCACGGCTCGCACGCCGCCATCAAAGATTTCTGAAAATTCCTATTGCACAGTGGAAGGGGTTTGCCTATATTCCGGCTCCCGTTTCCCAAAAGGCTACGGGCAGCATAATTTGCGGGACCGATAACTGACGACCCGTCTGGGTGCAGGATTGATGGCTCCGCTCTCCAAGCTGATGGAAGTGTCTGATGATTGTAGTGTCGGCAGGTTCGCCGAACAGCGTCGAGGTTTTCGCGCTCTACAGCATTGAACGCAACTGACTTGGTTGATTTGGTAATTGATTTGATTTTATGCCAGTTAAGACATTTAGACCGCTGACGCCGTCGACGCGATATGTAACGTTCGCCGATAACAGCGATATTACGAAGTCCAAGCCCGAGAAGAGCCTGGTTGAGATTCGCAAGAAGACCGGCGGGCGTAATCATTATGGTCGCGCTACCGCTCGCGGTATTGGCGGCGGTCATAAGCAGAAGATTCGTATCGTTGATTTCCGCCGCCAGAAGCATGGCGTGGAGGCGACGGTGCTGGGCATCGAGTATGATCCGATCCGCACGGCGCGCCTGGCGTTGCTCCAATATAAGGACGGCGAGAAGGCGTATATGATCGCTCCGGCCGGCCTGCAGGTGGGCGCGAAGTTGATGAGCGGTCCTTCGGCTCCGCCGGAAATCGGTAATTGTCTTCCGCTCAAGTCCATTCCTCTTGCCAGTAACATTCACAACATCGAAATCACTCCCGGTCGCGGTGGCCAGATGGTGCGCACAGCGGGCGGGGCGGCGAGTTTGATGTCGCGGGATGAGGGTTATGCGCAGATTCGTTTGCCTTCCGGTGAAATCCGCAAGGTTAACGAGAATTGCTATGCGACGATTGGCCAGGTTGGCAATACGGAGCATGAGAATGTGATTCTCGGCAAGGCGGGGCGTTCGCGGCATCGCGGCATTCGCCCGATCAGCCGTGGTGTGGCTCGTAACCCGGTGGACCATCCGAACGGTGGTGGCGCAGGTAAATCCAAGTCTGGCGGTGGCTGGCAGCAGTTGACGTCGCCCTGGGGTTTAATTGCGAAGGGGCTGCGCACGCGTGAGAAGAAGAAATTTTCCAACCGATTTATTTTGGTCCGTCGTGATGGCCGGCCAATGAAGAACAAATAATTTATGGGACGCTCGCTTAAAAAAGGTCCGTTTGTCGATTTGCACCTTCAGGAAAAAGTCCAGAAGGCCAAGAGCACGAACCAGAAGACGCCGATCAAGACCTGGTCGCGCCGCTCGATGATCACGCCGGAGTTTGTCGGCCTGACGTTCAACGTGCACAACGGGAAGGTTTTCAACCCGGTGTTTGTGACGGAAAACATGGTGGGTCACCGGTTGGGTGAATTTTCACTGACGCGCACGTTCAAGAAGCACGGTGCGCACACGGCGAAAGCGGAGGCGAAATAGTTATATGCAAGTTCACGCCATTACCAAAAATATCCGCATGTCCGCGCAGAAGATGCGCGAGGTCACGCGCCAGATCCAGGGATTGCCGGCGGTGCAGGCGCACGCGGTGCTCCAGGTGGTGCCGCGCAAGGGCGCGCGTGTCGTGGCCAAGACTCTCAAGTCGGCCATGGCCAACGCCGAGGATTTGAAGGCGCACAAAGATGAATATCGCGGCATGAACATTGACGCTTTGCGCGTCAAGGAAGCGGTCGCCCAGACGGCGACGACGTTGAAACGCTTCACGCCGAAGGCGCGTGGTTCGGCCGGCCCGATTTTGAAGCGTAATTGCCACGTTAAAATTGTCCTGACTGACGAGTAATTTTGTATGGGTCAAAAATCTAATCCAATCGGTCTCCGTCTCGCCGTCAATAAAGACTGGCGCTCGAAGTGGTATGCCGGCAAAAAAGAATTCGGCAAACTGCTCACGGAGGACCGCCAAATTCGCGAGTTGCTGAAGAAGAAGCTGGAGACGGCGTCCGTCCCGAAAATCCAGATTGAGCGCGCGGCCAACCGCTGCCGCATCACGATTCACACGGCTCGTCCGGGTGTTGTCATTGGCCGCAAAGGCGCGGAAATCGACAAGATCAAGGAAGAGCTGAGCAAGATGACGGGCAAGGAAATTTACGTCGACATCGTTGAGATCAAGCAGCCGGAAATCGATGCGCAGCTCGTGGCGGAAAATGTGGCGCTCCAATTGGAACGCCGCGTTTCATTTAGACGCGCGATGAAGAAGGCGTTGCAGACAGCGAAGGATTTCGGCGCGGAAGGCATCAAGATCCGTTGTGCCGGTCGTTTGGGCGGCGCGGAATTGGCGCGGGTTGAGCAGTATCATTGGGGCCGGGTTCCGTTGCACACGTTGCGCGCGAACATTGATTACGGTTTCGCGGAAGCGCTCACGGTTTACGGCAAGCTCGGCATCAAGTGCTGGATTTGCAAAGGTGAAAACAAGCCGCAGAAGGCGGAGCAGCCGCAGGCGACTCCGATTCAGCCCCAGACTGCCGAAGCAGTGCCGGTGAAGTAATCACTGATTTAACAATTTAACGATTTTTTACGAAGTATGCCATTACAGCCCGCAAGAGTTAAGTTTCGCAAAATGCACCGCGGCAATCGCGCCGGATTGGCGTATCGCGGCAACACGGTGGCGTTCGGCGAATATGGTTTGATGGCGACGGAACGTTGCTGGCTCGATACCAAGCAGATTGAAGCCGCGCGTGTCGCAATCGCCCGTAACATGAAACGCCACGGCAAGATGTGGATCCGCATTTTCCCGCAGAAGTCCTTTACGAAGAAGCCGCTCGAAACCCGAATGGGCAAGGGCAAAGGTCCGCTCGAGTCGTGGGTGGCTGTCATCCGTCCGGCGAACGTGTTGTTCGAAGTGGATGGTGTGACTGAGGCAATCGCGCGCGAATCGATGCGCCTGGCGGCAACGAAGTTGCCGATCAAGACGAAGTTTATTTCGCGGCATCATATCGCCGCCGCTTAAGAGTTAATTTTATGAAGATGTCCGATCCGAAAATCAAAGACGCGACGCTGGTGGAGCTCTCGGTGTTGAGCCGCGATCTGCGCCAGGAGATGTTCAACCTGCGTTTGCAGCAGGCCAGCGCCCAGCTCGAGAAGCCGGCGCGTCTGCGCACGCTGCGCAAGGACATTGCGCGCGTCGAAACCCGCATTTCACAGTTGCGCAACAAAGCGGCTTA
>DASZPR010000286.1:0-5399 GCA_035550235.1 Verrucomicrobiia bacterium
GGGGCGTCTTCTCTCACGGTGGCCGTAAAGACACCGGTCTCGACGCCATCGAATGGGCCCGCAAAGCCGTCGCGCTCGGTGCTGGCGAAATCGTCCTGAACTCCATCGATGCCGACGGCACCAAAGCCGGCTTTGATTTGGTCATCACCCGCCGCGTCAGTGAATCCGTCGGCGTCCCTGTGGTCGCCAGCGGCGGCGCGGGCACCAAGGAACACATGGCGGAAGTCCTGCTCGCAGGCAAAGCCGACGCCGTCCTCGCCGCGAGCATTTTCCATTTCGGGACTTACACTGTCGGTGACGTGAAGAAATATTTGGCGGAGAGAAAGATTGCGGTGAGATTGTAAAGAGCTTCCTTTGCATTCTCATTTGACACTGCTGGGTCGCGAATTCATTTTCCCGCCATGAATTTCACGGAATCACGCTGGTTGCCCGTCGTGCTGCTCATCTGCTCGAACGTCTTCATGACCTTCGCGTGGTATGGCCATTTGAAATACAAGGAAAAGCCGATTCTATTTGTCATCCTGACGAGCTGGGGCATCGCGTTTTTTGAATACCTGCTGCAGGTGCCGGCCAATCGTTGGGGCAGCAACGTGTATTCACCCGCGCAACTGAAAATCATCCAGGAAGTCGTCACCCTTACGGTTTTTTGCGGCTTTGCGATGGTTTATTTGAAAGAGCAAATCCGTTGGAATTACATCGCAGCCTTTGTGTGCGTGCTGGCGGCGGTGGCGTTTGCGTTTATCCCGCAGAAATGAGGCTGAAAAACGGGCTTGCAATTCAAAAGATTTCCCGTAGTTTCAACGAGCTTTTTGGACGCGAGCGTAGCTCAGCCTGGTAGAGCATCACGTTGCCAACGTGAGTGTCGAGGGTTCGAATCCCTTCGCTCGCTCCAACTCTCCCAACGACTTACAATTTTTGGCCCCTCATTTGTGTCAAACCGCTCTAGTTAACGCAATCTGCGCTAGTCGGCCCTTACTGATAATGCGGCGGCTTCTGCACGTTGGACCTCATTCGTTCCAACTCCAGAGTTTGCAGTGAACTGGACTGCCGTTGAATTTCCTTTTTGAGTTTCTCCAGCAATTTTCCCTGCTCAACGACCACCTCGTTCAACTGCTCGACTTGATGTTCGAGGTGCGCGACGTGTGATTCCAGTTTTTCTATTCGCTGGGAGTTTTCATCTGACATACACGAGTTTTGCATTTTTCACGGCTTCAAGTCGAGCGGCACGCTGAGCAGTTTCAGGCCGGCTTCGGGCGGCAGACGGTTGTCCTTGCGGGCGTTTGCGGCCTTGCTGGACCAGACAAGATTTTTCCACATGTCCGCATCGCCGCAACTACGCGCGACCAGGCCGAGTTTGGCTCACGGCATCAGCGGACGATAGGCGCGAATGCGATAGAATTGATTCGTCGGGGTGTAATCAAAGAAGCCGGTGGCGCCCACGCCGGGAGTGCTGAAATATCCATAGTCAAGCCAGCCCAAATTGTTCGCTAAATTCGGATTGTATTGCACCACATAGAAACGCGTGGGCTTGCTATTCCACCAGAGCTGATTGTAACTCGGAGCCAAAACATTTCGCTGATAGGCAGTGATTTTAAGGACATCGGCCACATCGTTGGGATCGGTACCAGCCAGATATTCCTGTGCGTTAGACTGGCCGTCGCCATCGGCATCGGCGTTGGCGCTGACGTTGGTGGTGCCAAAGTTGGAGAGCAACCAGGCGATGGGCAAACCGTTGGGAGCCAGCGGGGCGGGCTTTATGGAACTCGTCTGGACAAACGCGCTGGCATTGCTGAGAGAAATCCACCCGCAATTCGCGCTGTAAGCGTAACCGCTGAATTTGCCGGTGAGCAAATCCACCGCCGGTGCGCCGGTGGCTTCGAAATTAATCCATCCCACATTTGCGCCATAAGCAAAACCGCGCAATTTACCCTGTCCGTCCTGGTTCACCCCGAAGTCGCCGGCGGAATTATTCTGATATTGAATCTGGTTGGCCGGTGAACCGCTGCCGAGATTGATCCACCCCACGTTTGCAGAGTAGAGGTATCCGGAGCAGACATATTCTCCAATGACCGCTCCGTTGTTGGTATCGCCACGACAATCGACCCAGCCGATATTCGCGCCGTAGGCGTATTTGTTGGCGGCATCAACGGTGGAGGCGGCCTGAACCAGGGCAGAGGGCGCAAGGGTGAGGCCCGAAACAAGTACCAGAAGGGCGACTTTAAGTTGTGTTTTCATGGTGAGTTCACCTTTGAATCCGGTCCAGTTCATTCAAAAAGGCAAGGGTTCAATTTCCTGGTAAGCGGCCGGAATTTGAAACAGTCCACCGTCCGGGTCCTGAATTTTTTGCGCTTGAATCGATGTGACGACAAAACGAAACCGTTCCGGGCCTTTTTCAAATCTCAATGTCGCCAACAGCGGGAACAGTTTTTTGGTTTTTAACAAATCGCTCCATCTTTCCTCAATCATCTGAGGTGTCGCTCGCGGGGGTTGATTTGGCAGCCAGCACTGGAAAGGAATCAATTGGTCGGTGGCCCAAATTTCCATGGTTTCCCCGCGTTGTTTGATTTCATAACGCGCACAGGCCACGCCCAGGATGTTTGTGGTTTCGCCGGTCGCCTTTAGTTCCAATTCCTCCGTGGCCATGGGCATCATGGGCATGGCCGGCATCATTCTGCCGGAAGCAGCCATCGCTGGCATCGCGGGACGGGAAGGGACACCTGGCAAATTTGTGGGACCAACAGATGTGGCCATGGACGTTGAGGGCGTGGAAGGAAGAGTCGGCAGCGGGGCGTTTTCCGAGGCTGGCGGCAACTGGACGAAACTATTATTGTGCGGAAAAAGCAGCGTGACCTCGCCCGTGTTCAGAGTGACAAGATTTTTGGCGTACGGCCAATTCGTCTCGCTGCGTTCGATGCGGGTCGTGTTGGTGCCGACGGAGTAAATCCATGTCTGCGCTTCGCCACCGCGCGTCAGCGTGGCCTGGATGCGACCTTCAAAAGCAACGGTATCTGAAGCGCAGAAAAGGCAAGCAGCCGCGATCAGAAATGCGGGGCGCAGCCGCAACTGTTCGGGGTGGGTGAATGTGCCCGTCATGGGAGCAGACAGCCAAGCGCAAGAATTTTTCCGCTCATAAAATTCAGTAGGAATTGATGTTGTGAGTCACCGACAGGTCGGTGCCGGTGGTTGCGGTGCCGTGGCAAAAGCTGGCGATAAAGGCGACTAACCCCGTGCCAGCCCCCGTGGAACCAAAACAGTTCATGGCGGTCAACCCCGCGTAAACACCGTCGCCATTCGAACCCACACCCAGGCAATTCAGGGCCGTTGATGCGGAAAGGCCGCTCACTCCATTCCCGTAACAATTCTCCGCACAATAGGCATCCAAGCCCAAGCCGGAACTGGCCACCCCGGAACTGTTAATGGCGGTGCCGCTGCATTCGATACCGGTGTCTGAAGAACTACCGCCGTAACAATTGTTGACGTTGCGACTAAAAAGACCTGTGCCGGAGGTGCTTTGTCCCTGGCAATTCTGCGCGGAATAGTACGCATAAAGACCGTAACTACTGGCGCTGGTGCCGGCACAATTCAGGGCGACATAGGCATAAAGGCCGTATCCGCTCGACGCACTGGAACCGTAGGAATTTTGCACGTTGACTCCAAAGAGGCCATAGGACCCAAACGTCGTTTCGCCCCGGCAATCCGAAACCTGGTCCCCCGAAATCGATGTATAACCGCATTCCACCGCGGTGCAGTTTTTGACGGTGGACGCCAAAATTCCGTAGCTTCCCACCGTGCGAACAAAACAGTCTTCCACCAAGGTGGCATCCCCTGCATTTAGATCAATACCGTAATACAGACACCCGATAACAGACACTTTGGACACACACACATTCACCGGTGCGGTTGAAGAATAATAAATTCCATAGGCGAACCCCGTGCCGCTGTAAACGCCGACGGCATTATTGGTGACGCCACCCACAATGTTGCCATTCCTGATCACCACATTCTTGAGACCACTGTTCAACAGCACCCCCGCGCCAACTGCGCTGGCTGCCGTGGAAGTAATAGTATGCCCACCCAAATCCAGCGTAACGCCGTTGGTGGTGATATTGATGGCATTGCCGGAACTAACAGTGAGATCTTGCGTCAGAAAATAAGAGCCGGGTATAGAGATTGTCACCGTGCTGGAACTGTTGGTGATCCGAATCCGCGGATCGCCACGATCGTAAATTTGATCCAACGTATGCATCGTGGGCGATGGTGCGCCCGGAGGTGTGAGATTGCCCTGGGCCAGCGAATCGGCAGATTGGAAACTGAGGAGGCAGGCAAGCATTAAAGCTGCGACGTGTATTCTGGCATTCATAGTGATTTCTGTCGCTTTATACACTGACGTCCATTTTGTTTTACACCCGGCAGTTTCTCGGCTGCGTAGGATTAAAATCATTGCTCGCTTCCAATGCGTATGAGATGAGGCAGTTTGCTTTCCTGGCCCGCGCCTGTCCAGCATTCTTAGCCCACAAATAAGTGACGCCTGTCTCTGGCGGCTACACGGATCTTCTTAGCACAAATCGAAGCGTCGTTCTGATCCGGCACGGCTTGCTTGCCTGCATAACGAATGGTTGTATTGCATTTCGCGAAAATTAGAGAGCCGGGAATTGACGTTGGCCTTCGCGAATGTTTGATTGTGCGGAAGCATGCGCACGTACTTCAGAGAGCTAAAATACATTTCAACCCTTTTGGTCGCCGGCCTGGTGGTTATCGGAGCGGGCGCCGAGGAATTAACCTGGCAGCAACTCGTCCAGCATTCGGAATTCTGGCCGGCCCAATGTCATCTGAAACGCGCATTCGATTTTCAGAGCGGAGCGAGTGTCAAAGCCGGACAAGCCGTCAATGTGCTCGCCGTTCATGCCAAACAGATCGAGGTCGGCACCATCTCTGGAAAGGCGATCAGCTTCGACGTTAATCCGAATGACACCGACGTGCTGGAAGCTGCCCAAATGGAATACGCAAAACTCACGCCGAAACAGCGCGCGCTCACTTATGCCGCGATTTTGCGGGACCAAACACTCTGGCCCTATCGCCTGACCTTGAAGAGCAGCTTTGATTTGGGCGGGGGCAAGCGGGTCAATAAGGGCGACCAGGTGATTTTACGGAGCGTGCACGGACAACGCCTGGAGGTGGGCTCGGAAAAATACGACACCCGGTTCGACGTGGATCCGCCGGATACGGATTTGATGGAGTTGGCTCGCCAATATGTGGAAACGCCGGGCGGCGCGCCCAGCCGCCTGGTGACTGAGTTGCAGCCCAACCTGATCAATTCCACCACGGCCCAGCCCGATCCGTTGAACACCAACTCGCTGCCGCGTTATTTTGCCTTTATCCGCGCTGCCAATTTCTGCCCC
>DASZPR010000287.1:0-5629 GCA_035550235.1 Verrucomicrobiia bacterium
CATGGGGAATTAACAACGTGGAGGGGGAGATAGTCACTCTTTCAAGGCAGATAAAACAACCAACTCCCCCATTTGAATCTGCCGCAAATGGGGGAGTTGAAATTTTATTCAGAAGCAATTTAATGTCTAGCCAAAAATCCCTGGGGCGTGGGCAAATATTACAAATCACAAATCACAGAATTTTAGATGCATCGGCCCTGCGGGTGATAAAAGAGAGAGGGCCGTTAAGCGTTGCCGATTTGAATAACTTACCGTTAGATGGGGCGCAGAATTTTCCGGTATGGATAAATTGATGTTTCTTCTTGCTCCACTTTTTTGGTGATGCTTGTATTTTGGGTGCCCTGCTTGGTTTTAACAATGGAGCGAAGTGTCAGGACTCGTATTCTCTTGCCAAATTTATTCGTTCTCACCGCGTTTTGCGGTGCCGGGTACGGAGGCTTTTTATGTCAGTGACCATTGGATGCGCGTGATGGATTTTGGCGCGCCCTGGTCGTGGATGATTACGCTCGGTATCCTTTCGTATCTCGGGCCGCTTTGGCCGATGAGAAAGTATTCACATCTGCGACGGATTTCTCTCATCGGCCCCCTCGTCACAGTTCCTGCGTTTTGGGTTTGGATCGTTTTTTGCGGCATTCATTTCGATCCCTTTTTCTGATTTATCGGTATCGTTCCAGAGCCCATTTGCCAACAAGGTCATTGCTATCGCGAGCCTTGATTCCTTCCTATTTTTAGCGTCTTTGGCGGTTCCTAAAAGGTTTGGGTCTTTTGCATTATTTTGGCACGCCGTTGGCTCTCTTCTGCGTGGATTATTGGAAAAACGGAGCAATTATGTCGCTAGCGCACTGTCCGATGTGTCAAACCTCGATTCCGGTCGGGGAGACTGCGAAATCCTGCAACTGTTGCGGGGCGGATCTTTCCCGTTGGCTGAACAAATCGGAGGACCCATCGCCTATGATTCAAGCCTCCGGCAATGGAGGCGAAGCTGTGGCCGCGGAAACCTCTGAATCTCACCTGGGTTTTGGCGTTTTAGGCGCTGTCGGAGGGGCGTGTATCGGTTCCGGTCTAATGTACGGATTTTATGCACTGACCAATTTTCGATTTCCGCTGCTGGGGGTCGGCATAGGGCTGCTCACCGGTTTTGCCGCACGATGGCTCAATAAGGGCGGCGATGACCGGCTCGGCTTTGTCGCCGGGACGCTTGCCCTGGCCGCGGTGGTGCTCACCCTTTTCTTGATGTACGGCACATTCCCTTACCTTAGCGTTATTTCCGCTGCCGTAAGCGTCAGTGTCGCCTATCGGTTGGCGTCCTTCTGACCCTCAGTCTTCCAGCGCGAAATAAGCCATCCCGAGAACAATCAGCGTGAGTCCGCACGCGATCGTGCGCCAACTGACAATGACGATTCCCCCCAGGCAGAGTATCGTGCCCAAAGCGGTCAGGCCGAAATGAAAATAATCCCTCGCCGTCCGATCCGTAGAATCCGAATCCACTATTCTTCCCGCATTCACCCAGCAATTTAGCCCGCGGCGGGAATTGCGGCAAAGTAGGAATAGACCCCCGGTGATATTTTTGGCGGAGGCTTGAGTCGGGATTGCGGTGCAATCAATTTGCCTTTCTCCGTCCACGGCAACTTCACCGGGAATTTTTCCGGAACCGCGCCGCATTTTTTACAGCGCAATTGCGGCAGGCTGCATTCGATCTCCGTGCGGTGGCCCAGGGTGTCCGGGTACGACCACGTTTGTGGCTTTTCGTGCCCGGTGATTTCCAACGGCCCTCCGCATTTGTCGCAGACCAGCCCTTTGAGGAAACCATCGGATTCGTGAATTTGAATGTGGAGCACGTCCGTATTGGTGTTCAGCACCACTTTTTCAACTTCCCATTGCTCCGGCAACGCCAGCAGCGCCGCCACGGTATCCGGCGTTTGCTTGTAATCGAGCGGCATCATGCCTTGTGGCGGCGCGGCGAGCAGATTGCCGCCGAGCGTCCACACCGCCACGTGGAAATAAATCACGATTCCTGTGACATCGACCAGCGTGGCGACGAACGGCGCGGAAGACGCCGCTGGATCCAATCCGACACGTTTCAGCATGAACGGCAGCATGGAACCCGAAAGGGAGCCCCAGAGCACCACCCCGATCAGCGAAAATAAAATGGTAAAGGCCACCAGTAACCAATGCGGACCGTAGGTATGAAACGCATATTGCCAGGCGCAGATTCGGACGAATCCAATGACGCCGAGGATGAGCCCCAGCATGAATCCGGAAAGGATTTCGCGCCGCATCACGTTCCACCAATGGCCCAGTGTCACTTCGCCCAGGGCCATCGCGCGGATGATGAGCGAAGTCGCCTGCGATCCGGAATTGCCGCCGCTCGACATGATCAGCGGCAGAAACAAAACAAGGACGATGGCTTTGGAAATTTCATCCTGGAAAAACGTCATTGCCGTTGACGTCAACATTTCGCTCAGGAACAGGATCACCAGCCACGGGGCGCGTTTCCGCACCATGCCGATTAAATCGATTTTGAGATACGGCGCATCGAGAGCTTCGACACCGCCGAGTTTTTGGATGTCTTCCGTCGCCTCGCGTTCGGCAACGTCGAGGACGTCGTCGACGGTCACGACTCCCACGAGCACATCCTTGGAATCGACGACCGGCAGGATGGTGGCGTCGTATTTCTTGAACGTGGCCACCGCCGTTTCCTGGTCATCGGTGGCGCGGAGAGAAATTTGCTGGTTCTCGAGCAGTTCGAGCACCGACATCTGCATCGGGGCGACGACGAGATTGCGCAGGCGCACGTAATCAACGAGGTGGCCTTTGCTGTCCACCACGTAAAGCTGGCTCATGGAATCGCTCTTGTCTTTTTCCTCGCGCAAATGCGCCAGCACTTCCGCGACCGTCCAATTTTGCTGGATGGCCACATAGTGCGGCGTCATGCGCCGGCCAATGGAGCCCTTCGGATAACCGAGCAGGTCGGTGGCGATTTTGCGTTCCTCCGGCAGCAGCAACGCGAGCAGCTTCTGCGTCGCGGCGGACGGCAATTCCTCCAGCAGCGCGGTGCGATCGTCCGGCGCGATGTCGTTCAGGATTTGCGCGACCTTCTCTGTGCCGAGCGCGTGCAGCATCTTTTCCTGGTCGTCGACCGGCAAATATTCAAAGACCTCCGCCGCGACATCGTTCGGCAAAATGCGCAGCAACACCGCTTCGTCGTCCGGCTTCAGGTCGAAAAAGATCTCGGCAAGATCCGCCGGGGTGAAGTCGCAAAGAATGGACCGAAGTTGGGCAAAGTCGCGTTTCGCGATCAATTCCACCAGTTCAGGCTGCAACAAATTGCCAATCACGCGCTCAATCAACCCCAAGTCGTATCCCCAAGCAAAACAAAACTTTTTCGGAGGCGTGACAATTTGAAGGAGCGTTAGGGAGTTGGAAGTGCGAAGATGGGAGATCGGGGGAATTCTACGGGCGGTATTTCCAGCTGCCATCTTCACTCCCACCTCCGAAACATGGGGCTAAATCCCTAATGGCGGCGCGTGCAAAACCGGTGGATGAGTTATTAGCCGCGCCATTCTGCGGCTAAGGCGGCTTGAACAAACATTTATCTTATGGCTAAAACTGCAGCGGATGTTCTCGTGGAAGTGCTGATGGAATGGGGCGTCGAAGTCATCTTCGGACTTCCCGGAGACGGCATTAACGGCATTATGGAGGCCTTGCGGAAGCAGCAGGAAAAAATCCGCTTCGTTCAGGTGCGCCATGAGGAATCCGCCGCGTTCATGGCCTGTGGTTATGCAAAATACACGGGCAAACTTGGCGTTTGCCTCGCGACCTCCGGGCCGGGAGGTATTCATCTGCTCAATGGCCTCTACGATGCCAAACTCGATGGCATTCCCGTGCTCGCCATCACCGGTCATCACTTTCACGATCTCATCGACACGCACGCGCAACAGGATGTGGACCTCGACCGGGTTTACATGGACGTGTCGGTCTATAACACGCGCGTGATGGGGCCCGAACACGTCTCGAATGTCACCCACCTCGCGTGCCGCACAGCACTGACGCGCCGCGGCGTCGCTCACATCAACTTTCCCGTCGACACGCAATATTTGTCTGTGAAGAAAGGTGTGCGGTCGGAGAGAAATATCCCCGGGCACAATGTGGAAGTGTTTGCCCGGCGCGCCGGATTACCGGCTGAGGATGAGTTAAAACGGGCGGCGAGCATTTTGAATGAAGGCAAGCGAGTCGCCATCCTCGCCGGCCGTGGCGCGTTGAAAGCAACTGACGCACTCATTGCCGTCGCGGACAAACTCGGCGCTCCCATCATCAAGGCGCTTCTGGGCAAGGCTTGCGTGCCGGATGATTGCGAATTCACCACCGGCGGCATCGGCTTGCTCGGCACGCGTCCGTCACACGAAGCGATGGAGCAATGCGACACATTGCTGATGGTCGGCACTTCGTTTCCCTACATGGAATTCTACCCCAAGCCAGGGCAGGCGCGTTGCGTGCAGATCGATTTAGACGCCGCGCGCATCGGTTTGCGTTGTCCCGTGGAGATTGGGTTGGCCGGGGACGCGCCGCGCACGTTGCACAAATTGTTACCACTGTTGCGGCGGAATTCGGATAGGACCTTTCTGAAGAAGGCGCAGAAAGGAATGAGGAAGTGGTGGGAACTCATGGAGGAACGAGGCACGCGCGATGATAAACCGATGAAACCGCAGGTCGTCGCGTGGGAACTCAGCAAGTACTTGCGCGATGATGCCATCGTCTCGTGCGACAGCGGGACCATCGCCACGTGGTTTGCGCGGCAAATCCAGGCGCGCCGGGGCCAAATGTTTTCGCTGTCCGGCACCTTGGCCACCATGGCGAATGGGTTGCCTTACACCATCGCGGCGCAAATTGCGCATCCTAATCGCCAATGCGTTGCGTTCGTCGGTGACGGAGGTTTTTCAATGTTAATGGCGGACTTCGCGACTGCTGTGAAATATCAATTGCCCATCAAAGTGATCGTCATCAAAAACAACACGCTCGGCCAGATCAAATGGGAGCAGATGGTTTTCCTTGGCAATCCTGAATACGCCTGCGATTTGCATCCGATTGATTTCGCGGCATTCGCGCGCGCGTGCGGCGGGATCGGCGTGACCATCACCGAGCCTTCCGTATGCGGAAATATTCTTGAAGATGCCCTCGCCGCGCCCGGCCCGGTGCTGGTGGAAGCGGTGGTGGATCCTTTTGAGCCGCCCATGCCGCCGAAGATTGAAGCCAAACAAGCATTGCACTTTGCCGAAGCGTTGGCTCGCGGCACACCGAAGCGCATGAAAATCGCCACGACCATCCTGGAGGATCGCGTGAAGGAACTGGTTTAACCTCGTAGCCGCCGACGTGAGGAGGCGGATTGTTAAAACATGTAGCGGCGGTCGGTGACCGTCGCCGTTTTAAATTGTAGTGGCCGGTCTCTGACCGCCGCATCGAAAAGGAAAACAATATGGAAAATAAATTAAACGGAAAAAAAGTGGCGATTCTGGTCGCCAATGGTTTTGAACAAGTTGAATTGACCGGGCCGAAAGAAGCTCTCGAAGCCGCCGGCGCGGAAACAGAAATCATCTCACCCGCCGAGAAAAAAGTCCGCGGGTGGGAAGGT
>DASZPR010000288.1:0-10644 GCA_035550235.1 Verrucomicrobiia bacterium
TGGATAGAGCGTCGGCCTCCGGAGCCGAAGGTTGTGGGTTCGACCCCCGCCTCGCGCACCAGCCCACCAGTTATGAGTCAGCGCGCATAAGTTGTTCGTTTTCAAAAAGAGGGGAAAATAGGGGGAAATACAGGGAAAATATGGGAACATCAACGACTTACGAAAGTCCAACTGAGTCTTCTTCGAGATTGCATTTGTTCGTTTTGAAACGACCTGTTCAGATTGCCCGCGAAACTGTTCCGAAAGTGCGCTTCTCATAATAGCCTGATTCTAAAGGGGATTTACGATGCTGGAACAATTGCCCCATCCAAAACGAACAGATTATCAGTGAAGCGGGAAGCATTCACCATTCACCGCAAAAAGCGGTGTTTTTGGAGGGTGGATAGAATTCGACACCCCTATTTTTCCTGCCGACTCGCTTGGCGAAAACGATGGTTAACCACGGGTTAACTAAAGCACTCGGTGATAGGCATGCTTTGCCGTCTGAAAATGCTTTTCGAACCAGAGAACGCTCGGCGGATCGTCAGTGACCAGCCCGATTTTATATTTCTCCCCATTATCCAGTTCCAATATGAAATCCCAACGGGCTTTTGGCGGCATCGCAGTCACATAGAAAGTCCCCAGAGAGGAATCGGTTTGCGTAGGCCGATCCGAGCCGGCTCGCACCTGACGTGCAAGCAAACCTACAATTTTGGTTTTCGATTCACTCACTTTGATCCGCCAAGATTGAGCCCGGTTTGGCCTTCTTCCCGTTGGGCAGCAATTTCCATAGCCTCAGACAATTTGAAGAGTAATTTTTTTATCACGGGCAATCGCTCCTCCATTTTAGCATATGCGCTCTCGACCTCCGAAATTACTCGCTTACGCCCTTCTGCATTTTTATCGCGAGAAGCAAAATCGCTGGCCACTTCGTTCAAAGTTTCGGTGATAATTGAGGGTAAATAGACCTCAAGCGCCTCTTGAATCAAAACGATTTCTTCGGCACGAATTTGAAGGGGTATGTTTTTACCTCTTAAGCATTCGTGCTTCCCTTCGAGGCAATCGGTTAAGGTCTCGTAAAACGGATTCTTTTTTTGGGCACCGTTATTTTGCGTTCCGCTCATGGTCCAATCTTCACTTTTTGCGCAATTGCGCTAGGGCTTGTTCTGCCACTTTATTAACCCATTTTGTTTGATCGTCCGCTTGGTAATAACTTTCTCCTTCGCATCGCACGGACGCGAAAAAACCTACTTCCTCAGAGGCTTTTGTTAGAGGCTTACACAAGATGAAAAACACAGACGGCGCATCATTGCATTGAGAGATGACACCCGGATCGCCATCGGACACGATCAACCAAAAATAATCCGGCTGAATGGCCTGAAATCGCTGTATCAGTTCTCGCTTAAAATGAAGAGTTGCCCAAATTTGATCGCCAGCGCTCATTACCGAAGCCTGACGCAAACGAATCGGTTTCGTCAAAACAAAACGAGGATGTTAGTTGTCAAACGGGGGTCTACATTTGTCGGGACATCTGCCGAAGCTACTCAGGAGGAAAGTCATTAAAGCGAAAACAAAAACGCCGTCCGGTTTGTCCGGACGGCGTTCGATGGAAGAGGGTGAGGCGGATCAATTCCGACCTGGCCGCTGGCACCGGCGAAAACCCTTTGGGAGAGATAGATTCTGCTTGGAAGCATCTGCAAAAAGCTCACGAGCGAGCGCGTCGAAAAGTTTTGCGGCCCGCAGCCGTTCCTCAGGTTCCAATTGCATTGCCCGTTGGCGTAGTTTTTTCAAAACAGCATCCTCGGGATCGTGGATATTCATTGGGCACCGCCTTTCACAAATGTGCCGACCGAATCCATGCTTTGTCCTTGCTTGCCGAATACGGCATGGCGGATGACATCAAGTTTAATAAATAACGATGTGTTCAGGCGGTCAGACAAGTGCATTAGCCCCGTTTGCAATCGTTCCAATCGTTCCTTTGGCAATGAGCCTTCTTCATTCCATGTGTGCAGTGAGTTTATTATCAATTCCAGCAAAACAGAAAATTCAATTTCTGTCTTTTCAAGAATATCAAAAGCTTCCGACAAGTCTTCATCGGCCTCGTCGAGCCGCATGCCTCGCAGGAAGATATTTAACGGTGACACCTTAAATGCCGAGGCGAGTTGCGAAATGCGGCCTAGTTCATCGGTAGAAATTACGGATTCAGAGGGCGTGTTTCCGGACGCGCTTTTTGTGGTGTTTGCGGATTGTGCGGACGTGTGTTTTTTGCCAACCTTACGTTGGACTCGATTGAGTTTCATATGCTTGATCCTTCATCGGGTCTGTCGCCTCGCTCGTGTTACTAGCACGGGCGGGGTATTTATTTACGCTCCTGAAGTTCGACCCAACGTAACATCTGAAGCGTAGTTTCCGCGCCTGGTTCTCTTGCGTTTTTGTTGTCCGTCAACCATTGCGAAACGCTGGCAAGTTTGACACCGAGGAATTCCGCCAAACGAGTTTTGCCACCGTCAATCTCTGAAGTTGCGACTTGAAGACGCCGTTTAAGAATTGGCCATTGCGCTTTCACTCGTGGAGTATTAGCGGAAACGTGAACATTTGTCAAGGGTGCCGACTCTAGCAATGAGCGCATATATTCTCGCTCGTTAAGGTCTTGAGATATTTCCGCTAAAAGCTTTTCACTCTTAGCCGCAAGCGCAGACACGCGTTTGCGATTATCCCGAGTGCGGGGAAGCTGCGGCAATTGTGAAACGAACTCTTCCAAAGTGTTAACTGATTTAGCGACGTCCTGGATCATTTGTTCGAATTTAGGGGCCAAAAATTTTCCAAAAAATAGGCTAAACAACATTCTTGATTGGGGAGTCGCATCAAGGCCGTGATGCGAGAAATCACCCGTTAAATGTGGTGATCCGTTGCTTGTTGCCAGCCATTGAGGGTTTACCTTCAATTTGCGGCATATTTTCATCCCGACCTCGGCGCGTAAGGGTGCCCGCCCTGATTCAATATTTGCTATTAAGCCTTCTGTGCAGTCAGCAATTTTTGCGAGGTCAGGCTGCGTTAAATGATGAAAACCGCGAATAGCAGAGAGGCGCTTGCCGATGGCTTTCTCGGATTCGGGTAACTGGTTCTTACGCGGCACGCAGAGACAATATCAAGCCGCACATTCAACGAAAAGCTTTGACTGGGAGCAGGAAAGCTGCTCTTATGCGGTTATGGCACGCCAAGTGCGGAATCGAAAGTTGGTGAGGAGACCCGGCCTGATGGCTGCGGCTCGTGAACTCGGCTGCACCTATTCGCATCTGCGCCGCTGCCTTTTGGGCGAGCGCACAAGCCGGTCTCTTCTTCGTCGTTATCAACAGTGGAAGCGGGAACATCGCTCCGACCAACTACCTTTGGAAACGCGCAAAAGTGCTCGGTTGCAGTGCCGGAAAGCATCCCGCTAAGGATATGCTGAATCAAATTCCTAAACTCCCCGCAAAAATTTCCGCCCTCCTAAAACTGCGCCGCGAATTGCGCACGTCGCGCAACCTCGAAGGGAAGCGCAAAAAAAAATAACTCATGCAAAGAAGCCGTTTAATCACGAATCTTCGCAGTGTCAAACCGGCTGTTCCACGTGGAGCGTGTGGCGGTGTAAGTCCATGCCATCCTTTTTGGACGGTAAGCGGCCTCCGAACAGCGCTCGATTGCGATGAGGATTACGTTGTGGAGTTAGTTGAGTTTGGCCATCTCTCATGGGCGTTTGATGTGGCGAGGAGCTTTGGAAGAAAGCGAGAATTAAGAATACTCCCCGCCTCACTCGCGGATTTTCAGGCTCAAAGACAATCCGTCATTGAATGGCCGCAAGTGTGCAAATTACTGGTCCCGAATAATGACCGCTTCATCTCGGGCTTAGAGGTTCAGCGATTGTTGAATATCGGAGCTACGCATGTGGCCAATATGATTGAATCGGCGCAATTAAAGGCCCCTGTAAAAGCTCGTCGCGGGCGCAACGGTTCCGCGCAAATTGAAACAGAAAGCTTCCTGAATTTTCTCAAAAAAAGGGCCGTGTTATGACCGCCGCGAAGAGCCAAGGGGATTTTCCTGACACGATCAAAATTTCGCGTGCCGAGGCTGCGCAGTTGCTGTCTGGCCGCATGAAAAAGCTCAAAAGCGTCGGCATTGGCGATCCGATGACGTCTGCCGAAATCCTTTGGCCGAAACTTTGCGCCTGGTCTGCGACACAAACGGAGGTCGCCGAGTGAAATTTCCTTTTCAAAAAAGCGCCTTGTCCAAGGTGGAAAAGAGAATCATGGCTGCAATCGCTGACTCACGATGGGGCCAACGTGACCATATGCTGACGCAGGATGTGTTGGAAGATGGGGGAAGGCTGATTGCCGTATCGCGCCGCCACAATGGAACAATTGAAAACGCCATTGAGCTATTCATTGCCGTGGGCCAATGGCCAGACCTTTCGCCGACGCAGGAATTGCTCTTATGTATTCGACTGAATTTCGCGCTTGAGACTGTGAAAAAACTACACGCACAGCGCGTCAAGTTGCTGAGACGGGAAGATGAAACGCTTCGGTGGCTGTTGGTGGATGCGTGGAACGAAAACGAATCGATCGTTGTTCCCGCGTTGGGAAAATATTTTCTGCAAAAAACTAAGGAGGCAAAGCGATGAAGCCCATCGTTATTCAGTTGGAGTGGAAATCTGTTGGCCTTCAGGGTGCCGTTGGCGCAATCAATTCTGTTGCGGGAAGATTCGAAGAGTTTGAAAAAAAGGTAAATCACACGGGCAACGCAATAGCGACAATGTTTCAGGGGGCGCTGGCGTTGTTCGGAGTTCATGCGTTGCAGGAATTTTCGCAGGAGGCAATCAATGCAGCGCGGTCGCAAGCGCAGTTGGAAGCGACGCTCCGATCAACCGGCCAATACTCGCCGGAATATGTAAAGCAACTGGCTGAGATTGCGGAAAAAACCGAGGCCGCAACCGGCACTTCAGATGATCTCGTCCGTGAAGTTGAGCGCATCCTTACTCAGTTCGGCGTTGGCAGCAAGGACATGGAGCGGTTTATCATGCTCACGCTCGACATGGCGGCGGCGATGGGGACGGACGCGGTTTCGTCAGCGCAACGGCTCGGCATGATTTTGGATGGCAACGCGGATCGCATTCGCGGCTTCACGGTCCAGGTTGATAAGTCGCTGCCATTGACCGAACGGTTGCAGTCCGTTTTCGATCAACTCAACCGGCAAGTCGGCGGCAATGCTATCGCCGCGTTCAATGCCACGCCGAAAGGCATCATTGAATTTCGGTTAGCGACTGAACATCTAAAGGAGGTTTTAGGCGGTGTTTACAATTTGATAGCGGGACCGTTTTTCGAAGCGTTGGCGCGGGGTCTCACCACTACGAAACAAAAGTGGGAGGAGTTCAATAAAGAGCCTGGTTGGTTTTTGAGTGCTCTTCGCACCATTGGCGGTTATCTCGGCACTTGGGCGGGCGGTGCCGTGGTGAACATCTCTTTCGTTGCCGTTTCTTTAACTGGGCTGACGCTGGTGATGAAAACTTTTCTTGGGCTGAAAAACACCATTGCCGCGTTTTGGTATGCGTTTTCCGGGCTTGGGGTGGAAGCGATCACCATCGTCGAAGCTCGCTATCTGTTGTTCACCAAAAATCTGGGAACGATGGCGATTTCGTGGACGGCGGCTATCGGTTCTTTGGCTGTGGGGTGGAACGCAGGCCGCGCGCTCGGGGAAATTAAAATTGGTGGTCACACACTTAACGAGTATGTGCAAATTTCCGCGTTGGGGTGGGCGTGGTATTTCAATGTTTCTGTTGCTTACATTAAGGCTTTTTGGGCTATGGCGAAGAACCTTTTCAACGAAGGATTGCTCGCGCTTCAAAGCGCAACATTGAGGGGTGTGTTGGAAATCGCGAAATCTTGGAACCAAATTCCCGGGGTTCCCAAGATTGATACGACTGGATTTGAACAGAGTCTCGTG
Source organism: Verrucomicrobiia bacterium (assembly GCA_035550235.1). Lineage (GTDB taxonomy): Bacteria > Verrucomicrobiota > Verrucomicrobiia > Limisphaerales > DASXHY01 > DASXHY01. The sequence continues at coordinate 5,956 of DASZPR010000288.1, forward strand.
AGCGCAAACAACCGGCTCAAAACCTTCGGCCAAGAACGGGAAAAAATAATTTCACAATTCAGCAATACGGTTGCAGCCATCACGGACAAGCACACCCAGAATGTAAACGATACTCTCGGTAAAACCGCCGCTGATAACGCCAAAGCCCAAGCCGCTATCGATCAGGCGCGCGCTCAGTCGGCTTTCTCTTCTGAACTGGCCCGCATCGCGAGGGATTTCTCGGCGAAATTGCTGGCGCTATCGGCGCAAGCCAGTCGCGACAATACGGCGGCGGTCATGAAAAACGAGGAAGCGCTGTATCAGCAGGGTTTGCTTTCGTTTGAGCAATACATGAAAGCGCGCTCGGCATCGATGCGCGCTCAGTTCAGTGAGGATCGCGCGGCGATCAATAAAGAAATCTCCGTAATTAGCGAACAGCTGAAACTAAAAACGGATGAACTCGCCCGCGCTAAAACGGAAGGGAAAGTTGCCGAGACAACGGAACTGACGAGGGAGCGCGACGACCTGCAGCTGAAGTTGAAACAGGCGCAGGATGAACTGAGGAAGCTTGGCAGGGATAACGCGCAAGCGACTCTGGCCGCTCAGATTCAGATTCGACAACACCAGCGCGATCTTGACGCTGCCCGCGCTGCCGGCGTGATCAACACGAATGAATTGCGGGTCTCCCAGATCGAAGCCGATCCATTTTTGACGGACAAGGAACGCGTTAAAGAATTGCTGCCTTTGCTGGATGAAGAAATTCAGAAAAAGCAGGTGCTCATTGATCAGCTGGTCCAGCGGCGCGATGAAAATAAAGATGAGCAACAGAGGATTGATTTGCAGAACCAAATCAATGCGGTTCTTGGAGAGCAGTTGCAGCTGCAGACGAAATTGCGGTCTCTCGCGGATTCTCAAAGTGTCATTGGTTCCCTGAAGCGCGATTGGACGGATTTCTACAGCTCCATTTCCGGCACCTCCAAGAACCTCGCCGACTTCGTCATATCCCCCTTCAAGGGATTGCGCGATGGCCTTTCCGAGGCGCTCGACACGCTAATTACAAAAGGGGGCTCGTTTAAATCCTTTTTCATCGGCGTGGGTCAGAGCATCGAAAAGTCGATGATTCAATCGTTCTCCAACATGGCGGCGGATTGGGTGACAACAAACGTCATGATGCTGCTGCGTTGGGCGGCTACTCAACTCGGCATCACGGGATTATTTGCCGCCCACACGGCCACGCGCACAGCGATACACACGGCTGGCGAAACGGCGCAAACCACGGCCACGGGAACGGGAGCCAGTTCGCGCAATGCATTCCGTTTGATCGAAACCATTTTCCACGGCGCGCAGGTGGCTGTTCGCGTGCTGGCTCACGTGGGCGGGGAATTGGCCATGAGCGCCGCCTCGCTGTTGCAAAGCGCGGTGCGCCGCCTGGCAACGTTCCTCGAAGCACAGCCCTATATTTTCCTCGCCGCCGTCAAGGCCGCGACGGCGGTCGCGGATATTCCTTACGTCGGTCCGATCCTCGCGCCCATTGCCGCTGCTGCGGTGTTCGCCGCATTGGAGGCGATGGCCGCTTTCAAAGACGGTGGTATCGTGGATGGTCCCGGCAACGGAACATCGGACAGCATCATGGCGCGTGTCTCCAAGGGCGAGTTTATCATTCCCGCCGCGCGTGTCACGGGAGACATGATCCCTATTCTCGAAGGCATTCGTCAGGGTGCTATCCGCGCACAAGACCTCTCAGGAGCCATCGCGCCGCGCATGGGGATTCTTCCTGTGCCGGTCGGAGGAAACGCCGCTGGCGGAGCGAATGTGAACGTTCAAGGCCATCGCGTTTCGATCATGACGGCGCATTCCCGATCCGAGCAGGTTGAATTCTGGCGTTCCGCTGAAGGGCGCAAGCTGTTCGTTGAACTTGGTCGGCGTCACCGCCTCGATATAGGAATTGGAACGTGATGATAACTCCCTCCACAAGCCCTCTAAAACCGTTTTCGGCCTCTCTGACCCGGGTTGCCCCCCCCCGAATCGCTGGCGAGGCTGCTAGGCCGGTTAATTCCCGGTTAATTTTTTCGACCACAAACCACAAAACCAACCAAACCAGACAATGAAACAAAATTCTCTCGAAATCGCCCTCGCGGAATTCAACAAACTCCAAACCAATTTCGCCGCTTATCATAGCAAAAAGCAGGTATTGGAAACAGAGTTAAGGGAACTTGAATTGACGGTGGACCTTGACGACACGGCGTCGCTCAATCGTATCAATCACCTGCAAATTATAACCAGAATCGCGACGACAAGGCTTGCGGATATGGAGGCTGCGATACCGGCCAAACAAGCTGAGTTGCAGAAAACCGCAGAGCAATTTGTGAAAAACGAATTTAACACCAAGAGAGCATCGATACAGAAGCGACTCGAAGAAAAAGTGCGTGCGGAATTGAGTGCGTTCTTTTTGGATGGGCTACAACTCGATACGGCGGTTAGGAATTCTAAAATCGTCGGTTCGTTGAACGGAACGTATGTGCAGGTCGAATCGAATCCTTTAGAAGGAACTCTCCGCTACGCGGCCAGAATCATTGCTGTTTTTGCTGAGTTGGAACAGTTCGAGAAAACGTCCCCTCACCTTAAAAAATAATGACTAGGATTTTCAATCGCGACGATTTCCAGCATCCGTCAGACGGCTGGTATCAGATCGAAGCCAAGGGAGACCATCCGAACCGCGCTGCCGGCGTTGTTCAGATAATTGACGACGAGGCGATCAAGTCCATCGTGAATCGCTTCAACGCTGACGCGGCAGCGGGGACTTTAAGTCACGGTCACGAAATGCTTGTGGATATAGAACATTTCAAAGACCAGGCTGACAAAGAATCTCGCGCCTATGGATGGCTCCGAGAGCTTCAGGCGCGGGAGGATGGAATTTACGGTCGCATTCTTTGGACGACTACGGGAAAACCTGCGGTGGATGGAGGCGATTACAGATTTTTTTCCACGGAATATTCATTGGATGATTCACAGGTTTTTAAAAACGGAAAGACGAAAGAAGTGCGTCCGCTTCGTCTTGATGGCCTGACGTTGACAAACATGAACAACAACAAAGGCCAGAAACCGATTACGAATCGGGTCGGTGCCGCGCAAGACACAAATGAACCGCATCGAAGCGAAGTAGAGCCGGGTTATCCGAAGCCAGCACTGGAAGCCTGGTTCAAGGCCGTGGAATCCATGAAGCGTGGCGTAAAGTCGAATGCGGGCGCGCAACCGGAATTCTGGCAGGCGTGGAATCTTTGCAAGCGCCAGCACCCCGAATTATACGAAGCGGCGTTTGGGAGCCTAGCTGCTGATCCATTTGGCGATCCGGCCAATGATTATCTTACTGACAAGAGTGCCGCCGAGATGGCGTCCAACATCGCCAATCGAATCAAATCAGAATCAGGCTGCACTTTCGGCGAGGCGTGGAGTCGCACTCAAATGGAAGCGCCGAAGCTTTTTAACCGTGGCCATGGGCTTAAGAGAGAAAATGCGCAGGAATCCAAGCAACGGCGCGAAAACGATGAAGTGCGAATGGACGCTGCCAATTTCCTTCGGCAACTCGCGGAGCAGGAAAAAAACGCGCATGGGTTGAGGTTTGAACAGGCGTGGAACCGCGTCTGCAATCGCGAGCGCACTTTAGAGGCTTTGATGAACGCTCGGCTCACTCCTGAGCAAGTATTCTCGGTCCGCCCCGATCTGTTTCGCCGCCTTTACGTCGATCATGCATAGGAAACCTTTTAACGCGACAAAACGCTTTCGCATGGTCGGAACCATGTTGAAACGTGAAGGGCTTTACTTATTTCACCTTCACGGGGTTGTTCGCAAGCGCGGTGAAAGTCCGCCGTGGAACTGCAACCACGGCGGACAAACCGCCTCTTAATTATGAATTTTGATTCCTTGACCAATCAAAAAATTTCTCCAGACAAAAACCAAATCCTTCCGCAAGAAGGGAGCGGGCTAGGTCTGGACGCAGGGGAGGTCAAGCCCCTGCGTATTCTTCCTTGGCAGTTGGAACGTGCGAAACGGTTGCATCGCATCTGCCGTTGTATTGAGGGCCGGGTGAGTCGAGGTGAAAAGCTGCGTAAAGCGTTCACCTGGTTCGTCTGGCGCTGGAATGGTCGCCCCTTCCGTTGCGATCCCGTCCGCAAGCTTAAACTCAAAAAGCAGACCTTGCGCGATTGGTATTACATCTGGAAGAAAAATGGCCGCAATGAGGCTGCCTTAACGCTTAAATACCGTTCTTCCCGCCCCCAACGCGATAGAACAAAGGTCACAGAATTTCTTCGTATCTGCGTCGAGTCAAATTGCGACTCGTTTCACTCCGCGCACGCTTTGATGAAGGATTCTTCCGTTACGGACTCGGCCTACTATCACGCGCTGCCGCCCCGGCTCGCAAAGCAGGTTAATGAATTATTTACCCATCGGCGGCGCGTCCGCTTTGCACATCGCCGCCTCGCCCGCGCGGTTGAAAAATTTTTTCAATGAAGGATTCGCCACAATATTTCACCGCGTCACAATTCGCGCGCGCTCTCGGAAAGAAGCAGCCAGCGGTGCACAAAATTCTCGCCGACGTGCCAACGTCAGGCACTTTGATTGTGCGTGGAGTGGCAGCGAGGGCATGGCAGATTAGCGCGCTCCCTGCGGCCATCCAAAACGAGCTTTCGAGCCGCGCACAAAGTGGAGGGT
>DASZPR010000289.1:0-1506 GCA_035550235.1 Verrucomicrobiia bacterium
TCTTTGGCCTTTCCTCCCGATTCGCCCACATCCGCCCCATTCAACTAAATCGATTCAAATGTTTCTGTCGGGATTCTGCAAAACTAGACACGTCAGCCCTGTTATCACCCGCGGACGGACTTGACACCGCCCCGGGAAAAATTTACCACGATACCCGCCATAACAACGGTAACCACCGCAGGACCATGACCGTCCGTTATGGAACGAATTGCCTCTACATGAAAATAAAAATTCTCTCTGTACTTCTCGTTTCCTCACTGCCAGCGATTTGTCCGGCGGCTACACAATTGACCATCAAGGCGACCAACAAATTGCAGATTCCGCGCGCCAGCCAAACCATCGAGCTTTCCGAAAAGGAGCTCGCGCCGCTCGACGCCAAAAACATCGAGACCCTTCACGTCAAGGACAGCTCGGGCAAGGAAGTGCTCTGCCAGGCGGTGGATACGGATTTTGATGATTATCACAAACGCGACACGCTGATTTTCCAGGCTGATTTCGCGCCGGGCGAAACCAAGACTTTCACCGTGAGCAGCGGCAAAAAACACAGTTACAAGAAAGAGGATTTCAAAGCCTACGGCCGCTTTAATCAGGAACGTTTCGATGATTACGCGTGGGAAAATGATTTGATTGCGCACCGCACTTACGGCACCGCACTCATCACCTGGAAAGGCGAACCGCTTACGAGCAGTTCCATCGATATCTGGTCCAAGAACACCTCCAAACTCGTCATTAACGATTGGTACATGCTGGATGATTACCACAGCGACCATGGCGAAGGTTGCGATGATTATTCCGCGGGGGCGACGCGCGGCGATGGCGGCATCGGCCTCTGGGTGAATAATGAATTGGTCGCGCCCATCAATTTCTCGGCGTCGCGCACGCTGGCCAATGGCCCGATTCGCGTCTTGTTCGAACTGGATTATCCCGCTTACGACGCCAATGGCGCCAAAATTACCGAGACGCTCCGCGTGTCGCTGGATGCGGGCAGCCAATTGGATCATTACGTCGCGACCTTCAAAGGCGCTACCGGCCCGCTGGACGCGGCGATTGGCTTGAAGAAAACCGCCGGCGCCACAATCGATTACGATTCCAAAGTGGGTTCGTTGACGAGTTGGGAGCCCATGGAGAAAAAACTCGGAATGCAGGGACTGGGAATCATCATCGATCCCAAGTTGCTCGTGAAGCAGGCCGAGGATTCGAAGAACAATTTCGCCATCGCCAAGACGGAAGCGAACGGAACGATTTCGTATTGGACAGGTTTTGCGTGGGATCGCCCCGGCAAAATCACCAGCCAGGATGCGTGGAAAAAATACATCACTGATTTCGCGCAAGGCGTCGCTTCGCCGATTGAGGTGAGCGTTTCCGGCCAATAATTTCCCCTAACCGCAACCCCTACCCCTACAAACATGACAAACAAAAAAACCGTACATTCCCTGTGGTTACGAGCGGCGCTCGGCCTGGCCATCGTCGCCGGTGCGCCACTGGTCCGCGCGCAGGACGCCAAGC
>DASZPR010000290.1:0-9393 GCA_035550235.1 Verrucomicrobiia bacterium
TAGAACGCCACGTTGCTACCGCCCACGATGATCGCGTAGATGACGTCAGGCTTCTTGAGTTTGATCTTGTTGATCAGCGAACCGAAGCTCGTGCTGCCCAGCGCGTAATATTCCTCGCCCACCACCGTGCCGTGCAGCACGTTCTCGATGTGTTTGCGGGCGATCTTATTTGAAGTGCGCGGCCAGATGTAATCCGAGCCGATCAAATAAAATGTTTTCGCGTGCTTCTCCTTCGCGATCCAATCGAGGCCGGCGAGAATCTGCTGCGTCGCTTCCTGGCCGGTGTAGATCACGTTTTTGGATTGCTCCAATCCCTCGTAGAACGTCGGGTAATAGAGCATGCCGTTATCCTTTTCGAAAATCGGCAGCACGGCCTTGCGCGAGGCGGAGGTCCAGCAGCCAAACACCGCGGCCACGTGGTCCGATTCCAAAAGTTTCTTGGATTTTTCCGCGAAGGTCGGCCAATCGCTCGCGCCGTCTTCCTGGATGATTTTAATCTGGCGGCCGAGCACACCACCTTGCGCGTTGATTTGCTCAATCGCCAGCCGCTCGGCTTCAATCGAGCCGGTTTCGCTGATGGCCATCGTGCCGGTGGCGGAATGCAATTGGCCGACGGTTACCGTGTCGTCCGTCACGGCCAGCCCTGTCGTGTTCACTTGCGCGGTGGGATATTCAGCCGCCGGCACGCTGGCGGTCATCATTCCGACCGCCGCCAGTGCGGCGGTGAGTCTGGCGAATTTTCGATGGAACGTTGGTTTCAACTTCGGATTAGGTTTCATGTTTGGTTGTTTCAATGGATTGTTGTTTCTGGTTCACGAACAAAATGCGACCGAAGCATCCGGCGCCCCGGCAATCGCCTCGGCTGGTAAAAGATTTTCATTGGGCCCCTCCTGCGGCACGCCGCAGACGGCCGTTGGCTCCGGTAGAAAAAAGGGGGGCACTCGCTCCGAGGCGTGATTTTTGGCGGCGCTGCCCGCCAGGCGCCAGGCTTTGCGAAAAATATCCTCCCGAAAAACTTTCGGGATGATTTCACTGCGCAACGCGCGAATGGAACCGTTGTCTCCGGTTTTCTGCACGACATCAAAGACCCACCGGCCCTTCGCGCGCGTCGGCGCTCCCGCACGGCCAGCGTCATACACCACGAAATCCTCGATGTTACGCCGCCCCTGGCCGGATTCGAACGGCCCTACCAGCGCGTTAAACAACAACGACCGGTCCACGTCGAAATATTCGGGCCGCGAGAGCATCCGCGCCAATTCCGGGCGGTTGGCGCGCTCATCGCAGAAACGGCTGGCATCGATCAGCGCCGCGATCATCCGCAAATGCTCCTCTTCACGCTGTTCCGCAAAATCCTGCAATACCAAAAGCACTTTCTCGGGATGTTCCGGCTCCACTTCGCTCGTAGCGGCCGCGGTCCAACCGGTGCCCTCCAGCGCCGCGGCTGAATTCCAGGGCTCGGCGACGCAATACCCGTCCAGATGACCGGAGCGGAACGTGTCGTAGACCAGCGCGGAAGGAATCACTACGGTTCGCACCTCGCGATCCGGATCGATCCCGCCCGAGCGCAGCCATTTGCGCAGGTTGAAATTTTGCGATGAAAGCTCGAGCACCACGCCAAAAGTGAACGTCCGCCGGCCTTTTTCCTTGCGGATGAGTTCGCCGAGCGAGGTCGCATCCCGAACTCCCTGGTCCCACAACTCTTTCGATAAAGTGATCGCGCTGCCGTTGAACCCCAGCAACAAACCGGTGAGGCAGGAGCGGCGCACCACGCCAATGCCGCAATAAATCGAAAACAACATGCTCGCGTGGGCCGCGGCCGCATCCAGTTCCTCGTGCAACAACTTTTCGCGAATCGTGGCCCAACCCACTTCCCGGCGAAGGCGCACGTTAAGCCCATATTTGCGGAACAACCCCAACTCCTGCGCGGCGACCACCACCGCGCAATCAATCGTCGCGGCAAAACCCACGTTCAAGGAACCCGTGCTTTTGTGTCCCGACCGGATTTTGGTTTTGGCGAACCGCATGTTTGGCCCCAAGCACCAGCTATGCCATGGGCCCCCCGGACACCCCGTTGAATTTTACTTGATGCAGCTTCAACAATGTCTCACATTGCTTTCAAACACCCCCGGCAGTACTCGGCGCGCCCGCTTGCGTACTGGCAAAAGCAATGAAGAGAAACGCCAAATCACATCTGGACAGCCGGCAGTTGCTGGTGTTCGTCACGCTGGCCCGCACGGTGAACATGAGCCGCGCGGCGGAGGAACTGCACATGACCGCTTCCGGCATCAGCCACTGCCTGAAGACCCTGGAGGAAGACCTTGGATGCCGGCTGTTTGAACGGAGTTCACGCAAGTTCGAGGTGTCCGCCGTGGGCCTGGAATTCCTGCCCGAAGCGGAGCAAATCCTGGATCGGATGAAGGCGGTGCGCGGCAAGATTCGCGCGTGGAACGACTGGCGCCAGGGCCAATTGCTCATTGGCGCCAACGGCACCGCCTGCGAATTTTTATTGCCGCCCGTGCTGCGCGAACTTCGCGAAAGTTTCCGCAGTTTCACCATTCAAATCGAGCAATGCACCTCGCGCCAGGCCATCACCCTGTTGTCGGAAAACAAACTCGACCTCGCCCTGCTCACTGAACCGGCGGAACAATCCCCCAACATTCAATTCGATTTGATCGGCGAGGACGATTTGCAATTCATCGTCAACCCGCTCCACCCGTGGGCCGTCAAACGGCGTGCCCAGCGCGAGGATATTCCCAACCGGAAACTCATCCTGCCCGAACGCGGCGGCAACACCTACAAGCTGATTGAATCCTATTTTCGCAGCGAAAACATCAGCATCCAGCCATTTATCGAGATCGCCAACGAACAAGCCATCAAGGAATTTGTGCGCCTGGATATGGGCGTGGGAATTCTGCCGCGCTGGTTTGTGGCCGATGACATTGAACACGGGTTGCTGGCCGCCTTGCCGCTGGGACGGCGGCGTTTGAAGCGGCGCTGGGGCGTGCTCTATTCCAACGCGCGCAAATTAAGCCTCGCGGACAGCTTGTTCATCAAAATTTCGCGCAGTGTTTTTCGAACCCTCGCGGAATCCGAGGTGCCGTGAATTCTTTGCTGAGAGCCGTTTTGACCGTTCATTTGAGGCGGCCTAAAAATGAAATTTCATTTTTTCCCATTCTCCGTCCAAAAAAACGCCATGGCCATTCTGCCGCACTTTGAATATTTTTGTTCAGGCACTGCTCGCTTCTCAACCGCCATCGTTGAAAAACGTTCAGGCGTTTGATGACTGATCGCCTCAATCAACTTGCTCGCGCAACCGGATTTTCAACCAGAGCGAGAACTTCATTCAACAGTCAAAAAAACGCCCGCCAGTAAAGCTCACACTGGATTGAATCAAACCCCGGGGAAAAATGTCATCCGCGTGCTATTCCAGTCACAAAGGCAAATATGCGATTCTGTCAGTGCGCGTTGACTCTCGCGCGGTAAACTTGCTTCCAACCTCTGATTACGGTATTTTTGCCCTGTGAAAACGATGTCTTTCAATCAGTTGAAACGACAAGAAGCGCAAAGTCGCATAGTGGCGATTCGCAAGGCCCGTCGCAGTCCAGCGGCGGCGACATCACTTCAACGATCTGTTTCATTGGTGGGTGGCGGTGCTAAATGGCGCATCACCAACCTGAACCAAGTCGCACGCGCCATCGCCAAGTGGGCATAGCCGTGGGCTTTTCCCTCCGACAGTTCTCGGAAGTCTTCAAGATACATGATGCTGATGGAAAACCTTATGTTCTTATCGGCGGCCAGGCGGTCAATTATTGGGCCGAGCGCTATTTATCCACTGAGCCAGAACTTGAAAAACTACAGCCGTTCACCAGCCAGGATATTGACTTCAAAGGTGGCCGCACGGATGTTGTGCGCATCGCCCGGCAGTTGAATCTGACCCCAAGTTATCCCCCCCAAGGTGGCCATCACTGCACTGTCCGGATTTATTCCTTTTCAAATTGGCACCCTAAAATCGTCCATTGAAATTGTCCGGCGAATCCCCGGCATCTCGGACCATGTCCATACACCGGCCGTCCAAGCAGAGTGGAACAAAAAAACCATCCGGGTTTTGGATCCCATTTCACTTCTGGCATGCAAATTGGAATTAGCGGCAACAGTGTCGCAGAAAGGTAGGCAGGACGTGGCGCACCTGAAAATTTTGTTGCCCTGCATCCGTGCGTTTCTGGACGAACTTCTCGAGCAAGTTGAGCTTGATCAATTGCCGGCAAAAGACTGGTTGAAGATCATCAATCAAGTGCTGAAACTGACGACTAACCATCGCGCCCGGAGAATTGACAATAAATATCACATCAACTGGCCGGACATTCTCCCGTTGCTTGCCATCGACAAAAGTCAAAACGAAAAGATCAGGCGGTTTCGGGAAAAGCAATTGAATCGAGGCAGTAAAAAATAATGGTGCCTGCGAACAAAAGTGGACTAATCGAAAACTCCAGTTTTTCAACTGGCGGAAGGGGTGGGATTTGAACCCACGGTACGGTTACCCGTACGCCTGATTTCGAGTCAGGTGCCTTCAACCACTCAGCCACCCTTCCAGCCGAAAATCGGTCAAAGTATTTCGCATGTTTGCAACGGCGGGGCAAGCTGATTCGACAATTGACCTGCTCACTCGGGCGCATACACGTCGTTTTGCGACAAGCTTTTCAGCCCGATTCGGCATGTCTCGGCATAAAGAAGCAACGGGCAATGTACTGACCAGGATACGTAAATCTACTCCATCCAAATCGCTTGCATCCTTTTCACGGTCGTTTCAATCATAATCTCGAACCCAAAATCTGTTGTGGCAACAACGTGTGTAATCAAACGAAACCACTATGCCAAAGTATCGGAAAATGCAGCACGCCCTTAATCAGGAGCAACCGTCTTTACTCGCGTTTCTCGGCCTGCCTTCACGGTCCCTGCACCCAAACAAACGCCCGTTGATTGGCGTCATCGAAGGCTCCGGCATCGGCGCCGAAGTCATTGGCGGGGCATTGCGTGTCCTGGCCGCGACGGAACAAGTCTGCGGTTTCAAATGTGAATTGCGCCACGGCGGCGCCATCGGCGAGGAGGCGGAAAAACATTTCGGCACTCCCCTGCCGGAAAACACTGCCCAATTTTTCACCGAAATTTTTTCGCGCGGCGGCGCTCTCCTCAACGGTCCCGGCGGCGGACGTTATGTCTACGATCTGCGAAAACGCTTCGACTTGTTTTGCAAATTCGCTCCCATCCGCGCCTTTCCCCAACTCGCGCGGAATGCGCCGAACATTGTCAGCGATAATTCTCATCCGATCGACATGCTGATCGTGCGTGACAACATCGCCGGCGCTTACCAAGGAGAATGGACTTTGCGCGAGACCAAGTCCGGACGAATCGCGGAGCATTCATTCAGCTACACCGATACCCAGGTTCAGCGCCTGGCGGAAGTCGCCGCCCGCGCGGCGGCGGCGCGTCGCGGAAAAATCCACGTCATCGTGAAGGACGGCGGCCTGCCGGCGGCGAGCGCGCTCTGGCGCCAAATCAGCGTCGCTGAAGCCAGGAAACACAATGTTGAAGCCCTCTTCATGAACATCGACCTCGCGGCGTATGAATTCATCCGCAACCCCGCGCAATTCGACGTCGTGCTTACGCCCAATTTATTTGGCGACATTCTCGTGGACATCACCGGCGCTTTGCTCGGCTCGCGCGGCGTGACCTTCTCCGGCAATTACGACGGCTCGGGCAACGGCGTTTACCAAACCAACCATGGCTGCGCGCATGATCTCGCCGGTGCGGATGTCGCGAATCCCGGCGGGCAAATTCTATCGCTCGCGATGATGTTGCGCGAAAGTTTCGGCCAGCGCCAGGCTGCGGCGCTGATCGAGAATGCGCTCGCTGCCACCTGGCAGGATGGCTGGCGCACAGCGGACGTTGCGGAACCCGGCTGTCGCGTAGTCGGCACACACGCGATGTCTGAGCAGGTCGCCCAGCGCGTCTTGCGTCTTGCCGAAAAGCCAAATGAAATCCGCGTTGCTGCTGATTGACCTGCAGCAGGATTTCCTGGGAACTGCGGATTTGCAGCCCTCCGCGCCCGTCCTGGTGGCGCGCGCGGCACAACTCCTCCGCGCCTGCCGCGAGCGGAAACTTCCGATCATCCATATCTGGACGACGGTCGACCGCGAAAAAGATATTCGCTTGCCTCACTGGCGCGCCCAAAAACGCTGGATGTGTGTCGCCGGAACGCCCGGCCACAAAACCCCTGAACCGCTCCGTCCGCTCGCCGGTGAATCAATCGTTCACAAAACCGGTTTCAATGCCTTCGCCAGCGGTGAACTGGACCAAATCCTCCGTTCTGCCGGTTGCGATTCCGTCATTGTCTGCGGCCTCCATCTGCACGCGTGCGTCCGCACCGCCGCCGTCGAAAGCCTTGAACGCAATCTCAAGGTGTTCATCGCGGAAGATGCCATTGCGAGCAACGATCCCATTCACGCCGCCGCCACGCGTCGTTGGCTCGCCGAGCGTTGCGTCACGTTTCAATCCGCCGGCACACTGTTCCACGATGCCAGCGGTCACTCCTCGAAAAAATGGCCTCATCGCTCCCCGCGCAACACTGACGAAATCCTGTTTGAAGTTCCCAACGCCGCACCGAATGAAATTTCCGATGCCACCTCTGCCGCCCTCGCTTTCCGCCACGAGTGGCGTCGCACGTCCCTCGCACAGCGGCAGCAAACTCTAAACACCATCTCGCAAAAACTCACCGGCATGGCCGATGAACTCGCGCGGCAAATGGCCATTGACCTTGGCAAGCCCATCCGCCACGCGCGCGAGGAGATTCACCGCGCGGCCGCAAATATTCAGGACGTGATTCAACGCGCTCCGGCGGCTCTGGTGCCGAAACGCGAGTCCGCCGGTTGGGTCCGTCGCGAACCCGTCGGGGTCGTCGCCCTCATCAGTGCGTGGAACAATCCCGTCGCCATTCCCCTCGGCAAAATCGCGCCCGCTTTGATGTACGGAAACACCGTCGTCTGGAAACCCGCCCCGTCCGCGACACGCATTGCCAGTATGTTGATGGGCATCTTCAACCATTCCGACCTGCCCGTGAACGCAGTTCGCCTCGTGACCGGCGATCACAACACCGCGCAACTTCTCGCCGCCGATAAAAAAATTCATGCGGTAACTCTGACCGGCTCGCTCGCCGCCGGCCATGCCATTCAGGAAATTTGCGCGCGGCGCGTCCTTCCGCTGCAAATGGAATTAAGCGGTAACAACGCCGCCATCGTCTGGCGCGACGCAGATGTCAGGGCCGCCGCCGAACAAATTGCGTGGGGCGCCTTCGCTTTCGCCGGCCAGCGTTGCACGGCCAATCGGCGGGCCATCGTTCACGCGAACATTTTTGAAGAATTCCTCGCCGAACTGGAAGCCGCCACCGCGCGCTTGCGCTGGGGCGACCCGCTCGAACCCGAAACTGAAATCGGTCCCGTACTCAACACGAGCAAACGCAACGAGCTCGAATCGCTGATCGCACTCGCCAAATCCGACGGCGCACTGGCCCGAGTCATCTACCCGCAATCGCAACGCGCCGCCGAACCTTGGGTGAAAACCGGCGCTTACGCGCAGCCGGTGATTGCCTGTTGCGACCATCCGTCGCACCCGCTCGTGCAGGAAGAAACCATGTCTCCCCTGCTCGTCGTGCAGCGCGTCAACCACATCGGCGACGCGCTCGATCTGTGCAACGGAGTGCGGCACGGTTTGATTGCTTCACTTTTCACTCCCTCAACAGATTTGCAGAGCCTATTCCTCCAGGCCGCCGAAGCGGGCGTGCTGAAAATCAACAGTTCCACTGCCGGCGTCGACATCGCGCTGCCCTTCGGGGGCTGGAAAGCGTCCGGCCTCGGCCCGCCCGAGCACGGCGATGGCGACGTCCATTTCTACACGCGCATGCAAGCCGTCTACGGCGTGGACAAACTTTAAAACTTCACATCCGCCAGCGACTTGATTTCCGGAAAAAACCGTTTCATTAACGGCCCGCAATGTTGTTCCACTTTTTGGTCGACAAATTTTGGATTCAGCTCGCGGATAATTTCCCGTTGCACCGGGTTTCGGTATTCGTGCGTTCGCTGCAACCGAATCGTACCTCGCGGCAATCCGGCAAAATCCGCAATCTCAAACGCGCGCGCGCCAATTTGCTCCGTCCGCACCACGAGCAAACGCTCCGGCGGAACCGTCGCCAGCACCTTTTCATTATGCGCCGCCCAGCGCGCGAGATAATTATCCACCGGATAAAGCCCCATCTCCTTCAACACCTGCTCCTCGGGAACGTAGTTCGTGACCGCGCCGTTATAAACGAACTCCCGCATCCTGACGCGCTGCGGTTGCCGGCTGGGCGTGTGCAACACGCGCTTGAATTCCGAGTTCAACCATGAATAACCATCGCGAATCGTCAGAATAAAACGCGCGTTGGGAAACTCACTGGCGAGAAAATCCACAATCAACCCGTGGAACCACGACGAATCGATTTCCAGCGCCATCTCGCGATCGCGCGCCGCCAGCCAATCGCGATATTCGCGCTCAGTAATTTTCCCTTCCTTCTGTCGAAAAAAGGCGTCAATGAACTTCAACGCTTCCTTTTCGTGTCCCGTGCGCACGTTCTTCGAAAACATGGACGCGACGGAATGCGTGCCGCTTTTGGCGGTTCCGACACAAAAGACCTGTGCGCGCCGAACCCTCGGCCCACCCAGCAAAAGCCGTTTCGTTCTAAACCCGAAGTCCGCCAATCCATTCATGAGAGTCGCTCTATCCACCAATAAATTCTCGCCCGGTCAAGAAATATCATCGCCTTGAAGCGCCACGCCGCGTGCGCTCAAGGTATGAGACATCAGCCGACACCAGGTTCCAATGCGCTCGACTTTTTCCGCTCATTGCCGAATAATCCCACCGCGTGACCCACTCAGAAAACGAATTCCTGACGCGCGTTGGCCCAGGCACTCCGATGGGCAATCTCCTCCGGCAATACTGGATTCCCGCGCTGCAATCCACCGACCTCCCGGAACCTGACGGCACGCCGCTGCGCGTGCGATTGCTCTGCGAAAATCTCGTCGCCTTCCGCAACTCCGATGGCAAAGTCGGCTTGATCGACCACGTCTGCGCGCACCGCTGCGCCTCGCTGTTTTTCGGTCGTAACGAGGAAAACGGATTACGCTGCCTCTATCACGGCTGGAAATTCGATATCGAAGGCCGCTGCGTCGATGTGCCCAATGAACCGCCCGGCAGCAAATTCCACGAGCAGATCCGCATCACCGCGTATCCCTGCATCGAAAAAAACGGAGTCATCTGGA
This sequence comes from Verrucomicrobiia bacterium, assembly GCA_035550235.1. Taxonomy (GTDB): domain Bacteria; phylum Verrucomicrobiota; class Verrucomicrobiia; order Limisphaerales; family DASXHY01; genus DASXHY01. The sequence continues at coordinate 9,348 of DASZPR010000290.1, forward strand.
CCTACATGGGACCGCGACGCGACGCGCTGCCACCAATTCCCGAACT
>DASZPR010000291.1:0-4575 GCA_035550235.1 Verrucomicrobiia bacterium
ATATTTTCCGGGCGTTACCGCCGATCCGTCGGTCACGCGCTCTCGCCAGGCGGCGCGGTCCGGTTCCATCACCCCCGGTGGTCCGGGTGGCAAAGCCATTACGTTGACGGAGATTTCGCTACCGCTCGATGCAACGTGGGAGCCGGATTTTTGGGGACGCGTTCGCAATTCAGTTCGATCCAGCGTCTACCAGGCGCAGGCTTCCCTGGCTGATTTGGAAAATACGCGGTTGACGGTGCACGCGGAACTCGCGTCCGATTATTTTCAAATCCGTTCGCTCGACGCGCAAAAAACGCTGCTCGATAATGCCGTGAAGGCCTATCGTGAATCACTCCGGCTCACGCAGGTGCGGCACGACACAGGCATTGCGTCCGACCAGGATGTCGCGCAAGCGGAAATTCAACTGGATAGCGCCGAGGTCCAGGCCACGGACGTCGGCATTCAGCGCGCCCAATTGGAGCATGCGGTTGCTGTGCTCGTCGGCAAGGCGCCCACGGATTTTTCGGTGCCCATCGCTCCGTTGGAAAGCAAACCGATGGAGATTCCTTTTGGCGTTCCGTCTCAATTGCTGGAACGCCGTCCTGATATTGCTGCCTCTGAACGGCGCGTTGCCGCAGCGAATGCACAAATCGGCGTGGCGCGGTCGGCTTATTTTCCGTCGATCACATTGAGCGCGTCTGGTGGTTATCAAAGCCAATCTACGGTCGATCTTTTCAGCGGGCCCGCGCTGTTCTGGTCATTGGGTGCGGCGGCTGCGCAAACGGTTTTTGATGCCGGATACAAATTTGCGGTTACTGAACAGGTCAAGGCGCAGTATGAATCGCAGGTCGCCACTTACCGCCAGACTGTTCTGAGTGCTTTTCAGGATGTGGAGGATAATCTCGCTTCCCTGCGGTTGCTCTCACAGGAAATTCACCAGCAGGACGCCACCGTCGCCGCTTCACAACGCTATCTCGATCTCGCGAATGACCGTTACCGGCTGGGCATCGACAGTTACCTCAATGTCGTCACCGCGCAAACCGTTCTGCTCAATAATCAGCGCGCCGCCGTCAACCTGCGTTTCAATCAAATGAATTCCACCGTGCAATTGATCAAAGCGATTGGCGGGGGTTGGAATCAATCTCAAACCAAAGATCACGCGCTTTCTGCGAACTGATCGGGTGATAATCGGAGCGAATGGCGGGGTCGCCCAATGTGCGCTCACGATGATATCGGATAGCCTCGGGTGCGTTTGGAGCATGGCCCGGTTCTCGCGGGAGTTTTTTACTGGGGGGCAATCCAACATTCATATATGCGAGAATTCCAGGTCGGGAAATTGTTGTGTCCAAATCCTGTCATCCGGTGGCCAATCCTGCTTTTCATATTTGTCCTTTGCAGGAACGAAATTGCGCTGAGCCAAACCGTGCCCGAGCAAACCGGGGCGGTGCAATCGCCACAGGTCCAAACCAATGCCGCGCCGGCCGCCCAGACCAACACCGCGCCCCGTCGCCGGCCATCGCGAACCACCGGGCCGGCCACGTTGGGCCTCGACCAGGGGGTCAGCGAAATTGACACGCCCGATTTCACGCTGAAACTCGTCAAGGCGTCGCAGACGGTCGCGGCACTGCAACCCAAAGGCGCGGATGGATTTGATTTCACGCCGGCGGACCAAATTGAGACGCGTGTGGCCGACGGATTTTATCAACTCGGCGATCTTACGCTGCAATTACGAGATGGCACCAACGGTGATTGGAAGCATTTTTCCACGGCGGACGCGCGCAAGCCCGTGCTGGCGCGCGAGGTGTCCGGAACGACGCTCGCGGCAGCCGATTTAACGCCGACATTGCCAACGGATTGTCCCTTGCAGATAACGCGCAGTTGGAGCCTGGACAACGGCAGGCTGGTTTTGGAATTCGAGTTGAAAAACAACTCCTCCGCGCCGGTGGAAATCGGAGCGCTGGGCATCCCGATGATTTTCAATAATCTCATCACGGATTTTAATCGTAATCGCCCGCGCACGCTCGACCAGGCCCACACGATTTGTTCCTTCACTGATCCGGCGATTTGTATGGACGCGGGATATGTTCAAGTCACGCGCCTTAACGGGCACGGTCCGGCGCTGGTCGTGGTCGAGGAAGGCCGCACGCCGCTTGAGGCCTACGTTCCGCTGACCGAGGATAAAACACCACGCAGCCAGACGTTCGAAGGGTTTTACGAATGGACCGTTCACAGCTCCGCGTTTCAAAGTGAATGGAAGAACGCGCAGCCGTGGAACGCGCCGACGTCTGAGACGCTCGCGCCGGGCGCGACGAAAACGTTCGGCGTGAAATTCCTGGTGGCGCCGGAAATTCGCGACATTGAGAAAACTCTCGCGGCCAACAATCGCCCGGTGGCCGTGGGAATTCCCGGTTACATCCTGCCCATGGATTTGGACGGGCGGTTATTTTTGAAATACGGAGCTAAAATTAAATCGGTGGACGTCGAGCCTAAAGGCGCGATTTCGGTCAGTCGCGACAAGACCAGTAACAGCGATTGGAGCAGTTACACGTTGCACGGAAAACAATGGGGACGCGCGCGGGTGACGGTGAATTATGACGACGGCGTGGTGCAGACCATTAGTTATGATGTCATCAAACCGGAAGCGGAAGCAGTGGCCGACCTCGGAAATTTCCTTTTCACGAAGCAATGGTTCACCGACACGAACGACCCGTTCCATCGCGCGCCGTCAGTAATGACGTACGACCGCGGCCACGACAAAATCGTGACGCAGGACGCGCGCGCGTGGATCGCCGGTTTGGAGGATGAGGGCGGCGCGGGGTCGTGGATCGCGGCGGCGATGAAGGAATCCGGTGAACCGAACAAGGCCGAGGTCGATAAATTGCAGCAATTCGTGGACGGAGTGCTTTGGGGCGGCATTCAATACAAGGATGGTCCGCTGAAATACGGCGTTCGCAAGAGCATGTTTTATTATGACACGAATGATTTCCCCACTTACTACGATCCGAGCATTCGCTTCGGCGGTTGGACGAGTTGGAGCAAGCGGGACGCGGCGCGGATTGACCGCGCGTATAATTATCCGCACGTCGTCGCAGCCTATTGGTCGCTCTACAAGCTGGCGCGCAACAATTCCGGTTTGGTGACGAGTCATCCGTGGGATTGGTATCTCGACCAGGCTTTCCAGACGACCGCTTTTCTGTTCAAGAAAAACGATAATGGACAGTCGATGGTGGGCTACATCGACACCGGTTTGATGGAGGGCGATATTTTTGTTTCGCTGCTGAAAGATTTGAAGCGCGAGGGCTGGACCGACAAAGCGGACGTTATTGAAAACGGGATGAAGGAACGCACCGACGTATGGAGATCGCGCGCGTATCCGTTCGGCAGCGAAATGGCCTGGGATTCCACCGGGCAGGAGGAGGTTTACGCGTGGACAAAATATTTTGGCTACGACGCCAAGGCCGAAGTCTCGCTGAATTCGATACTCGGCTACATGCCGCTCGTGCCAAATTGGGGTTACAACGGAAATGCCCGGCGCTACTGGGATTTTTATTACGGCGCGGCGCCGGGTGGGCAGTTGGAACGCCAGATTCATCACTACGGTTCCGGAATTAATTCCATCCCCCTGCTCACGGAGTATCGGGGGCATCCCGACGATTTTTATCTGTTGCGCCTCGGTTACGCGGGCACGATGGCGCCGCTTTCCAATATAGATAAAGATGGCTTCGCGGCGGCGGCGTTTCATTCCACGCCTTCGAAGATGCGCTGGGATACTTACAGTGGCGATTACGGCCCGAACTTTTTTGGCCACGCTTTCAACACGGCGACGTATATCGTCGATGAACCGGAATTTGGCTGGCTGGCTTTCGGCGGCAATGTGAAAACCAGCGGCGATTGGGTCAAAGTGCAGACCCTGGATTCTTTCCGGCAACGCATCTATCTCGCCCCGGTGGGACTTTGGCTGACGCTGGATGCGGGCACGTTTTCGGGCGTGGAATTTAACACGAAGACCAAGGCGGTGCGGTTGGAATTGTCGCCACAAACGCCTTTCACTCCCCAGGCGCGGTTGCGCATCCAGCAGCCCGCAAAAATCTCAGGCGCTTATCATCCGCGGAAATCATTCACGAACGAACGTGATGCCTTCACCATTCCGTTGAACAAAAAAACGACGACGGTCGAATTGACGGAAGCGAAATAGAACTCGATGAAACTCAAACCACTCGCGGGGGCAATCATCACGGCGTGGATCCTGGGTCCGGTGGTCGGCAGCGCGCAGTTATCGTCGAACGTGCAGAGCATGATTAGCCGCATCAACTCGGGTGAGTTCGGAGGTTTTGGCGGCGGCCGGGGCGGAGGACGAGGTGGTGGCGCGCGGCAGTGGGCGGATGACGGGAACGCTTATACCATGACCGCGCGCGGGGATATTGTTCGCTACGAAACCGCGAGCGGTGATCACGACGTGCTGATGTCGGCAAAGGATTTGACGCCGCCGTCCTCTGAGCGTGCGCTGCAGCCGATCGAATCCGGTTCCACCAACAAAAACCTCCTGCTCTTTGCCACGAATCCGCGCCCAACCATGATTCGCAAGACGGCGGATGA
>DASZPR010000292.1:0-5425 GCA_035550235.1 Verrucomicrobiia bacterium
CGTGGAATGTTTCGTGTGAAAACACTCGATGCCGTCCAATCCCGCTTCCACGAGATCGGGAATCACTTCGTCCGTGCGATTCAATCCCGGATGCGCCATCACCGCGAGGCCGTTGGCCTGATGAATCAATTCAATGGCCACTTGCGAGGAAATCTTGGCCTTCGGCACAAAAGCCGGGCGGTTCTTTTTCAGAAACCGCTCGAAGGCCTCATCCAGCGAGGAACAAAAGCCCGCTTTGACCAGCGCGCGCGCCACATGCGGGCGGCCGGGTGACCGGCAACTGGCCAGCTTAATCACATCCTCCACGCGCAACGGCACTTTTAAATCGTTCAATTTCGCGACCATCTCGTGAATTCGCTGCTGCCGCACCGACTGAAATTTCGCGATCTCCGCCAGCAGCTTCTCATTATGTGTGTCGAGGAAATAGCCGAGGATGTGGATCTCGTTTTCGTTTTGCTCCGCCGTTAGTTCCGTGCCCGGAATAAATTCAATCTCCACCGCCTTGCACGCGATGGCCGCGCGCTCGCAACCCTCCACCGTGTCGTGGTCAGTGAGCGCAATCGCCGCCAGGTGATTCCTCGCGGCCTGCGCCACCAATTCCTCCGGCGAATAAGTGCCGTCCGAAAAATTCGTGTGCAAATGTAAATCGGCGAACATTTTTTGTCCTTTGGACTACTTCACAATCCGCGCCGGCCGCATTAACTCGCCTTTAACCTTGTCGAGAATGCCGTTAACAAATTTCCCGCTGTCCTGCGTGGAAAATTTTTTTGCGATATCCACCGCTTCATTGATGCTCACCACCGGCGGGATGTCCTCCCGATGGAGCATTTCATAAATGGCGAGCCGCAGAATATTCCGATCCACCGCCGCGATGCGATGCAGTTCCCAGTTCTTCGCGTGTTTCTTGATGACCTCATCCACCTCGTCGCGATGCTCCAGCGTGCCTTTGATGAGCGGGTCGGCGAAGAGCCGCATGGCCGCTTCGTCCAATGTGGGTTCAGGCAGCGCGGTTTCCTCGCCCCAGGTGGCGGCGCCTTTTTCCTCGGCAATAGCCGCGGCGCGTTGCGAGTTCCAGAATTGGGCCAGCGCCTCCTCCAGCTTCTCCGGCGGGTTGAGGTCGTACTGAAACAAAAATTGCACCGCGCGTTCGCGGGCTTCACGTCGCTTGCCCATAACCCTCCCAACATGCCGTAGAAACCGCCGGGTAGAAATACAAATTTTTGGACCAAAACCAGGTAGGAGCCGACGTGAGGAGGCTCAAACTGTTTCTCTGGAGGCGGTTGGAGCTCGTAGTTCCGCCTTCAGGCGGCCAGGCTCAACCCCGCAGTTGACGTTTTATTCAACAGTGGCAGGATACGAATATGAAGGTGGTCATACTATTTATCGGTTGGTGCATCCTTTTCGTGCTCTGCTGGCCCATAGCCCTGCTCGCAGCGATTCTCCTCCCCGTCGTATGGCTCGTGTCGCTGCCGTTCCGGTTGATCGGCATCACGGTCGGCGCGGTGTTTGCGTTGATTCGTGGTGTGTTGTTTTTGCCGGCGCGGTTGCTGGGCACGAGAAGAGTTTAGTGGCGGCTTAACTTAATCTCAAAACGCTATGGAGCGTCAAAGACAAGGCAGCGGTTTGGAAACATTTTTCGAGCATTGGGGATTTTTCCTCACAGTTCCGGTCATCATCGTCCTTTCCCAAGTTTTAATGTTTTTCATAAACCTGAGCGGCATGCGATGGGTTTATTTTCTCGCTGCCAGTACTCTCCTTCTATTGACGGGCGCGGCCTTGATTCTTTATGCGAAGCTTCCCGTTTATCGCAGCGGCCGGTTTTTTACGTTCGGCGTTAACTCAGTGCCTCAGAGTTTAGCCGGATTTTACCGATGGGGGTGGCGCGTTTTTTTATTCGGCGTGGCCCTATCGTTGTGTCTGCTGCTGTCGAAACACTCTGCTTAAACTTTGGCCCTATGCCTCCGCTTCCCTTCCAATACATGCCCGCCAGAGCCTGGGCTGACGTGCCCCTCTGGTTTTTGGGAATGGGGCTGCTGTTTGGCATCCCAACTCTCGGCTTGGTTTTTGTTTTGGCTCGCTTCGGGCCTTTGAAACGAGCCCGTCTTCGAACCATTGTGCTTTTGCTCCCTTTGATGGGATTGTTGTTCGGAGCAGTTACCGGTTACTTCAATGTGTGGGACGATCATCATTACTGGTTAAACCGGGCTCCTGAAAAACAGGAGTGGTATGAAATATTCACCGTGTTTGGTTGGCCGGGCGACGCCATGGCAAATTCCTACGGAGGCGATTGGCAGGCGGACGAAGCGTGGGACTATCGAGGCGATATCGTCACCTGGAATACACTATTTTGGACGAGCGTTGCGTTCGGTGGGATTTTCGTGGTCCGATTTTCCCGAAGATTGAAATGGCACCGACCTGACTCCACTGTGCTGCCTGCGGCCACCGAGCCCTCGACTTGAATTGAGATTGTATGTGGCAAAACTACATCTTCGGCATGCATTGGAAGCATCAGGGCAGGATGTATTACGATGAATTGTCCGCTGAATCGCAGGAAGAGGCCGCGGGCTATTTCATTGACCACATGCGCGACGACGTCTCGCTGGAGCGCGTCGAGTTGGTCCGCCCGGATGACGGCGGCGTGCGGGAATACGCCAAATCACCCGTCTCACCTTTCAGCCCATTGAAAGCCCGCCGAAGGATGGATGAAGACGAAGACGCTGCGTGAGGAGATGCTGCGTGTTTTCGCTTTTCATTCCTGATTGACAACGAAGGTCCGCCGTGGCTCAGTTGTAGCCAAGAGGTCAAAACATCAATTCGGCGTATGAATGCTAAATGCAAATCGGTTTTACTCAAGTCTCTGTTGCTATTAGGCGCTTTGGTCAGCAACTCGGTTGCAGAAGAAAAGAAGGTTTATTCACCCACCGCCGCCCAGGATGCGCTCGATGCGGCTTGCAAGGAGGCAGCCAAAGATTCGAAGTTGGTTTTCCTCAAATCAGGTTATCCGGAGTGCGTTTGGTGCCGCATTTTTGACAAATACCACAGCACACCCGCCGTGCAGCAAATCATCGGGAAGTATTACATAGTCCTGGCCATCGATTGGGAAAATATGCCGGATGGGAAAGCCGTGTTTTCCAAATACGCGGAAGTCGGCGCTCCGTCGTGGGTAATCCTCACCCCGGAAAAGAAAGTCATCGTGGATTCCTACGCTCCGACCGGAAATGTTGGTTATCCCGCTGAGCCCAACGAATCGGATTACTATCTCGCTGCACTCAAAAAGGCGACGCCCGCCATCACCGATGTGGAATTAAAAACACTCGCGCAACAGATTCAAAAGGCGAGGGGAAAATAAGCGGCATTGCTTCAATAATCCGACCAATTCCAACCCAATCCAACCTATGAAGGCCAAAAATTTTTCAATTTTGTTTCTCGCCGGCGTCCTCGCGGTTTCCGCCGCATTGGTGATGCCGGTGCGAGCCGATTCCGCTCCCAAAGGCGCGCCAAACATCTATGACGAATCCGCCGACGGTTCGAAACAGATTGCCGATGCCCTGGCGACCGCGAAAAAGGACAATAAAATTGTCCTCGTCCAGTTCGGCGCGAACTGGTGCGGTTGGTGCCACAAGCTGCACAAGCTTTTCGACACCGACGCCAAAATTGCTGAGGAATTGAAAAACAATTATGTGGTCGTCATGGTGGACGTGAACAAAGACCACAACAAAGACGTCAACGCCAAGTACGGAAACCCGATGCAGCACGGACTTCCTGTGATCGTCCTGCTCGACGCCAACGGAAAACAACTTACCACGAAAGACACCGGTGAACTCGAAAGCGGCGACCATCACGACCCGGAAAAAGTGCTGGCCTTTCTAAAAACGTGGAGTGCGAAGAGGTAGCATGGAACGAGCTTTTCCCCTGCCCATGCTCATCCGCTGCTACGGATGCGGCGAAGTCTTTGACGTGATGATTCCCAATATGGAGCCTCACGATTATCCGTGCCCCGCCTGTGGACGAATCGAAGTTGTTGACCTGGGCACCGTGCAAAAAAAGGCGATAGCCTGGCAGACAAAAAAGATGAGGAAACAGGGTGGAGGCCGATAGTCGGGAGCGCACGTAGATTTCATCTGGGATAATGAATCTAACACGACGAAACTCCACGGTCGCAATCTCTCGAATTGAAGTTGTTGTCATTATCGCCGTTGTCGCATGTTTATCATGTCTCGCCGTTTTGGGAATTCAGTTGGCGAAGGGCAGGGCTCGTTCAATTTGTTGCAATTGTAATTTAAAACAAATTGGTTTGGCGTTCAGAGTCTGGGAAGGAGATAACAATAACAGTTTTCCCATGCTGCTTTCGATGACAAATGGCGGTACGAAGGAATTGATCGCCACTGGCCAGGTCTTCTCCAGCTTTCAAGTTGCATCCAACGAACTGAGCACTCCGCGTGTTTTGGTTTGCCCGGAAGACGGTGCGCGGCTCCCCGCCCAAAGCTGGTCCTCAAATTTTAACGACCAGACGATAAGTTACTTTCTCAGCCTCGACGCCTCGGAAACCAATGCGCAGATGTTTTTGTCCGGCGATCGTAATCTAACAATGAACGGTTCTGCCATCGGGCACGGCCTCCATGAATTCACCACGAATCAGTTAATTGGTTGGACGAGCGACCTTCATAAAAATCGCGGCAATATTGCTCTGGCAGACGGGAGCGTACAAATTCTTTCTTCAGCAGGACTGATGTCGGCTCTGCCAAACACCGGCGTCGTCACGAACCGATTTGCCATCCCTTAGACTGGATTTTTCATCCGTGTTTATCGGTGTTCATCCGTGGTTAAAATTCAGTAAACACCAAAATCCGCCCACACTTCAGCAATTCACGGCAAGGCAGGACGCAATTCCTCTTTGACACTGACACAGTCCGTTGGCAAGGTTTCGACTTTGCTTTTACGGGCTTGGCAGGCTGAAACTGAAAATTAACTCGAGAACGATTATGGCAGAATTAGTTGGAAATCTTTTAGTGGGACAATCGGGTGGACCGACCGCCGTCATTAACGCGAGCCTCGCCGGCGTGTTGCAGGAAGCCGGCAAGCACGAGTGCATCGAGGAAATTTACGGCGGCCTCAACGGCATCCTCGGCATTCTCAACGAGGAATTGATCGACATCAACGACCAGAAGGCCAAAACCATCGAAGGCCTGCGTCACACTCCCGCCGCCGCGCTCGGCACCTGCCGCTACAAAATCGATTTCAAGAAAAAGCCGGAAAAAGCCGCGCAGGACATGGATCGCCTGTTCGAAGTCTTCAAAGCGCACAACATCCGTTTCTTTTTCTACATCGGCGGCAACGATTCCCAGGACACGTCGCACAAAATCCATCTCGAAGCCGTCAAACGCGGGTGGGACATGCGCGTCATCGGCGTGCCGAAAACCATCGA
>DASZPR010000293.1:0-5894 GCA_035550235.1 Verrucomicrobiia bacterium
CGCTGATGGCGTTCTTGGCCACAGCCGGGGACAGCAATGTGTCCGGCACGCCACCCTGTCCGCCGTCATCTCCCTGCCCGCTGTTGCCGGCGGCAAAGACGTAGATCACCGGCTGGGAACCGGTCACGCCCGGGATCGAATCACGCACCGCCTGATCATAACTGGCGGCCGCGAGATTGTAATCGCTGGTGCCATAACCCCAACTGTTGTTGGAAATTAACGCGTTGGTTTTGGCAGTGGCTTCCTGCAGCGTGGAATCCGGGACAAACGGCGTCAAAGCCGGCAGCGCAAAAATCGTGGAGAGCGGCGCTTTGCCCCGAAAATTCGCGCCGAATTGTGAACCCACCGCATTGGTTGGGCTGTGCAAACCACTCCCGGCGATAATCCCGCCGACATGGGTCGCATGGCCTTCGGTGTCGGCAATGCCAACCGGAAAGAATGCCGGGTCACCGATAATGTTGAGCAAATCGGGATTGAACTGAGATACGTCATTCGTCGGTATCCAGGAATCTGCCACCGCGACCAGCACATTCGAACCCGACAAGCCGAGATAATTTGTCGGCGTAAAAACATCCACCGAATCGCTCATGATGACGCGGGTCAAATCATTGGCCGAAACCCGCGCCACTGCAGGCTCGATTTCTTCCACCCCGGGTAGCGCCGCGACGTTCGCGATATTGCCGACATTTTGCACGGTGAGTTGCGTTCCGAAGGGATACGGGCTTTCGGATACGACCGTAACCTTCATTTTTTCCAAGGCCGCCTTGGCCTGATCCAGCATTCCGGGGAACACGGCGATATTCGCAGTAGGAACACCCTGGCCGGAGAGCGCGTTCGGCATCAATGCCGCTTTCACTTTGTAATACGGTTCCCACGGACGGACGTTGAAATTCTGGCTAAGCAACGAAGCCGCCGAGGCGTCCGCCGTGACCAGGTAGGCGTTGTTCGGAATGTACGAAACGATCGTCGCGCCCGCGGCGGTAATCTGGCCGCGCAAGAAATTGTTCATCGGGCTTTGGGCCTGCACGATGTAAGCGCCCGGATCGCCGTGGGATCGGAGGGAATCAGGAATCGTCAGCGCCGCGGAACTGGCGGAATCAATCAACGCGTTTTCCAGCAGCAACGCATGGTTGTCGCGAGCCAATTGGCCGACGGTCTTGGTTGTATTGCTCAATCGATAAGGAAAACCGTTGGTCCGCTTGAACACAGGACTGTTGGTGGCCGGAGGATTCAACGCGGCCACCGGGGCCGTGCTGGCGGATTTCACCAGACTGGACACCATCTTGATGGGCCGGTTGGTGGAATTGGCCGGGGCGGCGGGCGCATTTGAGGCGGTGGGAATTGCGGGTTGGGCCGGCTTTTGCGCCTGCCACTTATCGCCGAGTCGCCAGAAATAAACCGCGGCAATAAAACAAGCCACGCTCACCGCCAGCCATGCTATGGGTCGCCAACGCTTCATAAATTAATAGGGTTGGAGTAAACGAATGCCCAGGTACGCAACCCGTGGGCGCGCGAATTCGGTCGCGGGATACCCGTCTCCATTCTGATTCGGTTCATGTTAATCCGGGCCAAGGACGTTAAATTGTTCGACTACCAGGTGCGGCGGGTAGCTGCGTCCTTGCGAATCCACCTTGCCATCGACAAATTTGGGATCGGAAGTGCCTTCCACGCGCACCACGGCCCGCGTCGCTGTTTCGGCGGTAATCTGATAATTCGTACATAAGCCGTTAAATGCTCCGCCTACTACCAGGGAATGGTCCGCCGGATGCAGCGTCTGTCCAAACGAGTATATCACAAATCGGGGCTGCTGATTCAAGGTCAATAACGACATTATTTGCTGGGGGATACGCTCCATGATCTCGTCGTTAATGCCCCCGGCGGTGACCCCGGCCAGTCCATTGGTATTCAGAAACGGCGAGGCTATGGTTAGTTGCGGCGTTGCGAGAACATCCCCGGCATGCTGAAACGACTGATTGGGAAACACCGTGGTATTGAAAGCATTCGTGCCCAACCGCGTCGCTGTGATGCCCTGAACAATGGCAGCGACCGGTGTGGGATTGGCAAAATCATAAACGCCCGCCGGAGGGATGGCCATGGACACCGTGCCCACTGGCCCATTACTGAGCACATTCACGCCGGCCAGCACCGCCGACCACGCCGCCAGATTGGTCTGGTTCACGTTCAATCGTCCAAGCGACGCATTCGGGTTCAGGGAACTCGTAAACAAATCAAAGAGACGGTAATCATCCGTCGGCCGGGTATTGGGCGCGTCCACAAACGAAGTATTTCCGTTCGTAATAATCACATTATCGCCGGACCAGTTCCTCCATTCATCTGGCGTCAGAGTGGAAGGTTTCATGTAAACCGTTTGCCACGGCGTGCCACGATGAATGCGACCCAGCCACCCAATATTAGGAAGTTTATTCGTCGGGAAATCCCAATTGTCCGATTGCTGGACCGAGGGATCTTTCACCCGCCAATCGACATCATACGGACTGGGGGTGATGGAACTGCCAGTCGGCGGAGCATGGCGGCCACCCCAAGGCTGATAAGCAATATTCAAGTTGGTCAAATTAGCCAGCGGCGGACCGGTAACGGGTCCTATCGTAAGCAAATTGTAGTTGGCCATGTTCGCGTTAGTGCTGGTCACATCCGATTCCGTGTAATGAACAAGCGGATCGTTCGCTTGGAAAGAAATGCGTTGCACGATCGTGCGATGCGGCGTGTACGGGGCCTCAAAATAATTCGTGCCGCCGTTCAGCAGACGGTGGTTGAATGTCTGCCCTTGAATGGTTTTTTGCGGATCCGTCCAAATGCCCCCAGCATCACCTTTACTCACCTCGATTTGATTCAATATCCCCATCTGAAGCGTAGTTCCAAATATCTGGTTGGTATTCCACTCCCCATCCTCGGTTCCTCTATCTGGTGTCCAGCGGTGTGCAACCGGATTGTTGTGGTTCAGCATATAGGCGAGATCCACAGGTGGCTGGGTGCTGGCGATATTGACGAAATCAACGACCTGATTAGGAGTGGTGGAGGTGTCAATCAGGATGAATCGCAATTTAAAATTCACCAGCATCCACAAGTGAGGCACAAACGTGGACGTCCAGAACGGCGGAGCGAGCCGATGAAAGTAGGGTGGATTTCTGTCGTAAATCCCATTGGTAAAAACGCTGGAGGCATAGAGCGGAACTTGGAACGAACTATCTGATAATGCACGGCTCCATCCCGGCCAGGAAGCGTAATTGAGATCCACTCCGTATGGAATGTTGGTGGCGTCCAGGAGAATCGTGCCGGTTTCGTTCGTTAACAAAATGCTTAATTCATTCGAAGCCACCAAACGCAAAGGTCGTCCATATAGGTTCGTGTAGGAATTCCAAGCCTCAAGGCCAAAGCTGTTGGTGATCGCAAAATCAAAAACCTGGTTGGTTGTCCATGGTTCGATCGACGGCCCCTGACCGGTGCTGTTGGTAAAGGAGAGCTTGCGTGAAACCGTCAATGGATTCTCCATGGAAAATTCATTGAAGTTTGGGAACCCTTTCCGGGCCCCAATCACCCACGGCACACCGTAAATATTTTCTATTTTGTTGTCCGTTTGCGAGCCCGTGGCAATGAGGCTCGCGTCGAACATATTCAGAAACGCCTCCGCTGAGTCCTTCACCTCCAGATAACCGCTGATATACACAATACCACCGTGGCTCGAGAATATTGGCCGGAACACGCTCGGGTAGTTTGTCGGCCCGCCATTGATAAACCGGTTCGTAACCGTGGCGTCACACATATTGGCCGCCAGTTGCAGGACGCGGTGCACCGCCGGTGTGTAGTAATTCCGATTGGTGAAGCCAGGAATCAGCGGGTTTTCATAAATCGGGATATTCGTCACGGTGACGAGATTTCCGTTCATGTCTCTCATGTTCATCTGCTGGAACATGGCGGCGGCGGCATTCGTGAAAAAGTCCAGCGGCGTCCAGGCATTCATGTTGGTTTCCGCGCCGGGAAGCACGGTGCCCTTAAAATCCGTGTTCTTCCAATTGATATTCATCTTGCCCTGGTCGCCCGCGGAATCCGTCCCCAACTGGGCCAGCAAACGATAGAACGTATAGGCATTGTAACTGTCGTTGCTTCTGCCCAGACTGGAAAGCTCGGCGGCGAAACTGGCAGGTAACCGGCTGAATATATCCTGTTGGGAAAATAAATGAGTAGGGTTTTCCGCACCGGACCAGGATTGAGCCACCGGATCGGCAGGAGGCACCACCGTCTCGCTCATGAGCGTGGTATTCGTCATCAGCGGCCCGTCGCTGTATTCATCGATGTTGTCGGCAGCGATGGTCGCGGGAAATCGGAACAACTGATTAACGGTGCTTAGATTGCCATAGTTGTTGTTATACCGATAAGCGAGAATTGAGAGGGCGTCTTGAAAGGCCAGCCCCTTGTTGAAACTCGGGTACAATGGTGAACCCAAATCTCCCTCGTTATACTCATAATACAACGCCGGCGTGTTGGGGTTCGCGTCCCACATGTTCGTGTTCAAATCAACCAAAAACGACGCGAGATTCATTTCCCACGGGCCGACGCCCTGGTTGCGGAAATATCCGTCACTTCCTGCCACCAATGACTTCGTCTTCGCCTGATTATGAATGGTATTGATGTCCAGCGTCTTGCCGGCAGGAATAACAATGTACGCGTAACGCGCAATGAAATGATTGTCCGCTGAATGCAATTCCTCCGGCCGCTCCAACACGCCAATCCATTCCGGGTCGCCCACAAAATAGTTGGTCATCAAATACGTCCCGGTAGCGATCGGCAAATTGGTGGCCACCAGAATCGTTTGCCCCGCCGCATTCGTGCTCACATAAGATGGTTTGCCCGTGTTGTCCACGACCACCACCGGCCAGCTTCCGTTTTTGTCAAAACGACCGTTGCGATTGAGATCGAGGTAATAGCGAAACTCCGAGGCGCCGGTGCCGCTGTTCGTGATCACGTAGACGGGCGGACGCGGATTGTAGAGCAGACTCGCAATATTGATGTTCCGATCCTGGCTGTTCAGGATGGGCGCGAACGTGCCACCATCGAGGTATTCATAATTGACGTTCGTGGGATTCAAATTTCCCGGCACGCCACCATGCAAGCCGAGCCAATTGATGTAGTTGGTCGAAACCATCAAATCGAAATCCTGGTAATTCGTGTGCAGCACCATCCGCGTGAGCAACTCGGCGCTCACGCGCGCGAACGCGGCATCCGTGGCGTTGCGCGCCATCTTCTGGTCCATCGCCGTGGTCACCGAACTCCGCTCGCGCTGGCTCAGCACCAGGAACGTCACCGCCATGAAGGTGATGATCGACAGCATGATGAGCGTGACCACCAACGCCACGCCATCCCGATCACCCAAACTCGACGGACGCAGCCCCAACCGCAAAGCCCGGCGCGCCAAGCCCCCGAAGGTGCGCGATGTTCCTGCGCCGCTTTGGACCTTGGACTTTGGACCTTGGACTTTAAAAACTTTCATGGCTACGGATTGTAAGCTGAAGGATCTACGTTACGAATGGCGACGCGCTGGCGGAATATCTGGATATTGCCCGCGTGGCTCGACAGAAAATTGGACTGGGTTATGGGGCTCGGAATCGAGCGGAGCCGCTTCAACACCGCCGGTTCCAGCACACCCACTTCGAGTTCGACGTATGCCGGAACGATATTGTTGGAGAAACCGTAAAACATGACTTCATTCTCGGGCACCCCCGGCAGGCCAAAACTTAACGCATTGGTAATGGACCAGAAACTATTGCTGACAATGCTCGGGCTGCCGTTGGTCAACAACAGCCCGTTGTTGTCAAAGCATTGCACGTGAAATTCCACGACGCCATCGAGGACCTTGCTGATGTTCGACGGATTCGTGG
>DASZPR010000294.1:0-2854 GCA_035550235.1 Verrucomicrobiia bacterium
GCCATTGATCGCTTGCACAGCACCGCCCATAGCCATCACCGCATCATCATTGCCGAAGTCATGGGCCATCGCGCCGGCTGGCTGACGCTGGGCGCGGGAATCGCCGGCGGCGCGGATGTGATTTTGATTCCGGAAATTCCCTACGAAGTGACCGAGATCGCCTCGGCCATTCGCCTGCGCAGCAAACACGGAACGAATTTCAGCATCGTGGCCGTGGCCGAAGGTGCGATGTCCAGGGACGATGCCGCCGCCTTTGCCGCCGCCGCCAAGCGCAAGGAAAACGCAAAAACGAAAACCGAACGCCAGCGCGCCAAAACCGAATTGACCGTCCTCACCGCGCGCCACTCCGGCAACACCATGCGTCTCTCCAAGCAACTCGAGGAATTGACGCACCTTGAAGCGCGCGTTTCCATTCTTGGTTACGTTCAGCGTGGCGGCACCCCCAGCGCCGCGGATCGGTTGCTCGCGACGCGTCTGGGCACCAAAGCCGTCGAGTTGATCAACGACAAAGTTTTCGGTGTCATGGTTGCCGCGCGCGGTGACACCACCAAACCCATTCCAATCGCCGAAGTCGCCGGCAAATTAAAAACCGTCCCCGTGGAACATCCTTGGATCGCGAGCGCGCGTCGCGTGGGAACGAGTTTGGGAGGCTAGAGCGTCTAAAATGCTCTAATATAAATCCAATGCCCGACACACCCCAACAACCGCCGCCGTCGTCCAAGCTGAAGACGTTCCTGCGCCGACTGCTCAGCACGGTGGTGCTGTGGACCGTGATCCTCACCGCGTTATTTTGCGGAAACCAGGCGATTGCCGACTATTCATTCCTCGTCGTGATGGTCTTCCTCGCGATACTAGGCCTCGCGGAATTTTATGGCATCGCCGGCAAGCGCGACCTCGTTTGCTTCAGCTACTGGGGGATTCTTGGTGGCGCGCTGCTCATCGTCGGCACTTTTTTGGAACTGACTGGCCACATCGGTATGCAAGGCTCGCCCGCGCGCGTTAACGACTTCGAGACGAGCTTCATCATCCTGTTCGTGCTTGGCCTGTGTCTGCGCCAATTTTTTTCCAAGAGCAACACGGCCGGGATTGTGGCCATCTCGGTCACGTTGTTTGGCCTTATGTATGTTGCCTGGCTGCTCAATTTCATCCAAAAAATCAACTTCTTCCACGGCCTCGAAAACAACGGCAAATACTACGTCCTGTATTTCATTCTGGTGACCAAGTTCAGCGACAGCGGCGCGTATGCCGTTGGCTCGCTCATCGGCAAACACAAAATGATCCCGCGCATCAGCCCCGGCAAAACCTGGGAGGGTTTCGGCGGCGCCATTGCAGTATCAACCCTCGCCAGTGTCCTCTTCGCACATTTCTTTCGAGACAAGCTTCCGGGAATGACTGTCGTTCACGCCATAATTCTTGGCGTCATCTTAAGTGTGTGTGCTGTGGTCGGCGACTTGATTGAGTCCCTGTTCAAACGCGAAGCCGGCGTGAAAGATTCCGGAAGCTTTTTCCCCGGCATCGGCGGCATCCTCGACTTGCTCGATAGTCTTTTGTTCAATGCACCGATTATGTATCTCTATCTGCGCCACATTTTAACGCGCCCATGAAAAACGTTGTACTCCTGGGAAGCACCGGCTCCATCGGCACCAGCACTATTAAAGTCGCTGACGATCTGCCGGATCAAATACGTTTGATTGGCCTGGCTGCGGGGAACAATGTGGATTTGCTTCTGGAGCAAACGCGCAAACACAAACCTGCTGCGGTTTCCATTTCCGATCCCTCCAAAGCAAAGGAACTGCAAAATATCCTCGGCACCACCGCCGAAGTTTTTTCCGGCAACGACGGCCTGATTAAACTCGCCACGATGCCCGCTGCTGACATCGTCTTGATCGCCATCGTTGGCACCGCCGGACTGCAACCCGCTTTGGCCGCCATTCGCGCCGGAAAAGACATCGCCATCGCCTCCAAGGAAATTCTCGTCATGGCTGGTGAAATCGTGATGAGCGAAGCCCGCAAATACGGCGTGCGCGTTCTCGCCGTGGACAGCGAGCATTCCGCCATTTTCCAATGTCTCGATGGCAAACCGCCCGAGTCCGTCCGCAAACTCTGGCTCACGGCGTCCGGCGGACCCTTCCGCAAAACCCCCAAAGCCGATTTTGCCAACATCACCGTCGAGCAGGCTTTGAAGCATCCCTCATGGGTCATGGGCCGCAAAATTACCATCGACTCCGCCACGCTGTTCAACAAGGCCCTCGAAATGATCGAGGCCCGCTGGCTTTTTGCCATCGAGATGGCGCGCGTGGACGTCGTGGTTCATCCCCAAAGCGTCGTGCATTCCATGGTGGAATTCGTGGATGGCTGCATGCTCGCCCAATTGTCCACCCCCGACATGTGCCTGCCGATTCAATACGCGCTGACTTATCCCGAGCGCGCCGGCAGCGATCGCGTCCAGACCAGCCTCGCCAAACTCGGCAGCCTGACGTTCGAGGAGCCGGACGCGGATCGTTTTCCGGCGCTGACGCTGGCGCGCCGGGCAGGGGATATCGGCGGCACGTTGCCGGCCGTTTTGAACGCCGCCAATGAGGTTGCGGTCGAGGCCTTCGTGAATCGGAGAATCAGTTTCCTGCAAATTACCGAAACGGTGCGCCGCACCATGGACGCTCATCAGGTCATCGAGCATCCCACCCTCGACCAAATTCTCGAAGCTGACACCTGGGCGCGCGTCGAAGCCCAGCCTCGTTGATAATTGAAAAGATCCGTCGCTTTCCGGCTTCAAAATTGTGTGTGAAATATTCAACCGGCGAGTGCAGTCAATATTACTGAAATGTAATGGAATAAATTGCCAGATGTGTTGTCA
>DASZPR010000295.1:0-4733 GCA_035550235.1 Verrucomicrobiia bacterium
GGTGTCGCGCAGACGAATTTGAAGGAAGCTTTCGCTGGCGAATTCATGGTTGGTGCGGCGTTGAACACATCAGTGTTTACGAAATCGAACCGGATGGATGCCGCCATTGTCGAGAAGCAGTTCAACACCATCAGCCCCGAAAACGTTTTAAAATGGGAGTCCATTCATCCCGACCCGGACAAATATGATTTCTCGCTGGCCGATAAATACATCGCGTTCGGCGAGAAACACAAGATGTTCATTATTGGACATAATTTGATCTGGCATTCGCAGACGCCAGATTGGGTGTTTCACAAGGTGAACGGGACGCTGGTGGATCGTGAGACGTTGCTTGAGCGGATGCACGAACACATCTCCACGGTCGTGGGTCGTTACAAAGGAAAAATTGGTGGATGGGATGTGGTTAATGAGGCGCTGGACGGCGATGGTTCGTTGCGCAATTCGCTGTGGCGGAAAATTATCGGCGACGATTACATCGCGAAGGCCTTTGAGTTCGCCCATGAAGCCGATCCGAAGGCGGAACTCTATTACAATGATTATTCCTGCGAGGATTTGCCGAAGCGTGACGGCTTGATCGCGCTGTTGAAAAAATTGCAGGCGCAAGGAGTGAAAATTATCGGTGTTGGTTTGCAAGGCCATTACCGCATCGATTCACCACCCGTGAGCAATGTCGACGAGACCGTTTCCGCCATCTCGAAGCTCGGATTAAAGGTGATGATCACCGAATTGGATATCGACGTGTTACCGCCCGCGTTGCAAGCGCGGGGAGCGGATGTCTCGCAAAATTTTGCCTTGCGGCCCGAGTTAAATCCTTACACGAACGGTCTGCCGGATTCCGTCCAGCAACAACTCGCGCAGCGTTACGCAGATTTGTTTGCCGTTTTTGTGAAGCATCGTGGGGAAGTCACCCGCGTCACGTTTTGGGGTGTGACCGATGGCGAATCGTGGTTGAACGGGTGGCCCATCAACGGGCGCACGGCGTATCCGCTTTTGTTCGATCGCGAAGGGAAATCCAAACCGGCATTTCTCGCGGTCATCAAAACCGCGAAAACGAAAACCGAAGCCAATTTGTCGCGTTAAGCGCCAATTGCCTTCAACCCCGCGTTAAGAAATCCCAGCGCGTAAGCCATGCCGGCGTGCCACGGTGCCGAGCAATTCATTTGCGGCGCGTGATCCGGAATGATGACGCCCTTGAAATTATTTTTTTTGAGAATCTTCAGCACGCGCAATACGTCCACTTCGCCATCATCGATGAACGTCTCTTTGTAGTAAGGCACTTTGTTGCGAACGTTGCGCAGATGGACATATCCCAGCTTTTGCTGACGGCTGTACGTTTCGACCGCCTCGTAAACATCGCCGTCCTTCATCTCCGCGATGGTGCCGACACAAAATTCCAAGGTGTTGCTCCGGCTGGGCTTGAGATCAATGAGTTTCTGATAAAGCTGGGGTTGCCAAACGAGACGGGGTTGGGCGCGAACGGTCGGCAGCGGCGGGTCGTCAGGATGCGCAGCGAGTTTGACCCCGGCTTCTTCCGCCACGGGAACCAGTTCATCGAGAAAATATTTCAGGCGTGACCAGAGCTGTTCGCTCGTCGCGGAGGGCACATTTCCCGGCGCGGCGTGGTTGTCATAAACCATGTTCCAAACCATGCCGTTCGGCAGCGGTTTGTCGAGCGGGCCATCCATGCCCACGGCTTCGGCCTCGCCGCGCGCGAATTTCCCCTTCACGCGCCCGGCCACTCCCGCGATGGAAAAGTTATAGCCAAAAACCGGAATGCCGGCCTTGCCGACATTGCGAATAATGGTTTTGAGATTATTGATCTGCGCGGCTTTTTTGGGACCGTCGAGCAAAACGTCGTGCCAGTGCGCGGGGTCGAAGTTTTCAATCGCCTCCAATTCGAGCCCGTGCGCGTTGATTTCTTTGCGGATGGCTGCCAATTCTTCGAACGTCCAGAGCTTGTCCGGATCCCCCGCTAGGCCCCAACCGGAGTCATCGCCGCAAGGCTGGTCGCCTGGTTGATTGCTGCGCGACGAGCGAAAATAATCGACGAGGTGAATGACAAGATGCGTGCAGCCGCATTGTCTGGCGAAACGATAATGTTCCGCGTTGAGTTGATGGCGATACAGTCCGAGTCCGAGTTTCATGTCAGAAATTGCGCCGAAATTAAATGGGATTTCAGTTCGCAGCGCGATGATAACTTTCGGGCGGCCCGAGATAGCTCTGACGCACGCCTCCGGTGTCCACCACGATTTTTTCCACCGCGACTGCCGGGTCCACCATCCAGATTTTCAGCGTGTGGTAGCCAGGGTTGACGATGGTGTGCGTGGAGAGAGCGTCGCGCCCATTGAATTTCACCGCGTCCTCCCAATCACGATTGCCGTTCTGCGCTTTGAAATCTGCCGGCACAATGGTGACGACCTGCGGCGTTTCGTCATCGAACGAAACCGCGTAGCGCAAGGCGCGGCCGCGAATGAAATTGAGCGTCGCGCTGACGATCGAATCGACTTCTACTTTGCCAGTGTGGAACAAATACATTTTGTATTCGAGGTGCGGCGAATCCTTGCCGGGAATGGCCTGCACATCCACCGGCCCGTCGGTGCGCATCGCGGAAAGCGTGTGGCCATAGCCGGGGATTTTAATCCAGCGATTCGCGCCGGAGTCAATTTTGGCCGTGAAATGTTCCGCCTCAATGGAAACGCAACCATCGCCCTCGACAAAACCACGCAGCGACTTGCGAGTGGGCTTGGCCGGATTGAACGCCGTAATTTTAACGACGACGTCATGGCATGCTCCGGAAATTTTTACTTCGCCGTTGGCGGTGCCGGACGGGGCCTTAAGCCAATCGATCGTGACTCCAATGCGAGTGCCCTTGTTCACAATTCCATTAGTTGCGGTCAACAAAATCCAGGGCGCGTTTGCGGTGGCCGAATAGTCAAAGGGCGTGCGGCCCTTATTGAAGACATCAATGTAGGATTGCTGACGATTGAAGGAATCAAATTGCGGAAGGACCGGCTCGTTCGTTGTGCCCGGCCATGCGGAGGCGGAGCCGTCGATGGCGATACCGAGAGCGGCAGCTTCCGGGACCTGGATTTCCGTTAGGCGAACAGCGCTGAGACTGTTGCGCGGGGGGTCCGGCCAACTGGTGTAACCAATGTGGGATTGATCCATGAAATGGTCCCATTCGCCGCCGGCGAACGTGCAGTTGAAATAATTCATCAAATTGGTTTGTGCCTGGAACAGCTTGCGCGTTTGGCCGGCGAAATCGTTTGCGCTCGCGCGACCCTGGCGGGCATAGAGCGCATTCTTCGCTGCCGCGAGATACAATGCGTTCAATTGCGCGCAGGCCTTGGTCGGGAACAAAACCAATTCGTAAAAGGCATCGCGGCTTGCGGGCGGCAATTGCTCGTTGATCGCTTCCGCTTGTTTCGTGAGGGCGTCGTAATCCGCCACCACATTTTCCGCTTCCTGATAATTAACAAGGCTGTAAGTCCGCGCGTCGAGCAATTCCGGTTTGCGACGGCCGTTGTATTTCGAGTAGGTGGAAACGATGTCTGCAATTTCACGCGCATGCGCGGGGCCAAATTCGCGCTCCGCCCAGAGGCGCGTATATTCGTCGAGGTTGGCGTTCGTCCATTTGCCTGTGTCCCACGCAAGGTGCATGAAATATTCCAGTGGGAATTCGTAGCCTTTGAAATGGCCGACATTGACCATCCAAATGCGGTCGGCACCGTATTGTTTGGCGAGCGACATTTGGTCCCAGATTTTGGGGATGGGACTGGTGTTAATCCATTGATAACTGCGCGGTCCGCCGTGGTAATCAAAATGATAATAGATGCCCGTGCCGCCGCTGCGCGCGCGTTCCTCGGCGGTCGGCACGCGGCGAAGGTTGCCCCAATTGTCCTCCGCCCACAGCAGGGTCACGTCGTCAGGGACGCGCAGGCCTTGATCGTAGAAATCCTGAACTTCCTTGTAGAGACACCACATTTGCGGAATGCGGGTCAAATCCGGGTTCATTTCCTCGGCGAGAATTTTGCGCTGCACACCCACAATTTGCTCGGTTAAACGCTTTCCAATGGACGCGCCGCTGTCGTTTTCCGCGCGCAAGCCCAACGTGATGATGCTCTCGAAATTCTTATTGCGGCGAATACCCTCGCGCCAGAACTGTTGCAGCACGGGTTGTTGATTCGTGTTGTTGTAATTCCAGTTGCCGTAGGTGCTCTGCAGCGAGCGGTCCCATTCTTTTTGCGCGCGCAACATCGGCTCCTGGTGTGATGTTCCCATGACGATGCCGTATTCGTCGGCGAGCCGGGGGTTTTCCGGATCGTCCTCGTTGAAGGCGTTGTTCCACATCGCGGGCCAGAGGTAATTGGCGCGGATGCGCAGCATGAGTTCAAAGAGATTGGTGTAGAAACACGGGCCGTAATTGGCGGCATTAGTGTAACCCGGCGCGTTGCCGAATTTGGCGCGAATCCAGTTGCTGAGATCAGGCGCTTCGTCATTCAGAAAAAGGCCACGATATTTTACTGAGGGAGGGCCTTGCATGAATTTACCCGCTTTGACGTAGAGCACGTCCCGGTGTTGGCTGGGGACGTCCGCCCAGTAATGCCACGGCGAAACGCCAATGTGTTCGGACACATCGTAAATGCCATAAATAGTCCCGCGCTTGTCGCTGCCGCAAATCACCAATGCACGGTCAACTCCCGGAAATGGCCGCGGTACCACCTGGATAAGAA
>DASZPR010000296.1:0-2782 GCA_035550235.1 Verrucomicrobiia bacterium
CGCGGCCGAGATAACGCAGGCACAGACCAAGATTATAATAGGCTTCGCCATCGTAAGGGTTGGCGTTGCGGCGCGTCAGACGCTCGATGGCCTTTCGGAAAAACGCCTCGGCTTCCGCAAATTCGCCACGGCGCAGATGCCATAGGCCCATCGCATTGTTGCAACGGCTGTCGCCCGGATCGCGACGCAACGCTTCGCGCCAATAGATCGCCGGCGAGCGCGTGGCGTGGCGATACTGTTCCAAATGCAAACCAATGACGAAAAGTTCGTCGTTGCTGGAGACGTCTTCCGGCGACGGCGGTTCCGTGGCAGGCGGCGGGACTCTTCCCTTGGTCTGTGGGACCGGTTGATACGAAAGCAATTCGCGGCCATTTTCACCGATGACGCGAACAGTCAAATCCGTTTCCGCTACACCTTTTGGCAACTCGATCGTTTCCAGCAACGGACTCGACGGCGAGAGGTCGCGGTTAAAACGCGCAAGTTCGTCCCTTTTCGTCGTGATGGTCACGACCGTTCGCGGTTGATTGCGTGTCACAGCGAGGCCGATTTGCAAATTCCTTGACTGCAACCGCAAACTTAACGCCGCTTCAAGATTCGCGTGCTGAGCGGGGCCGATTTTTTGAATGGGATACCAATATTGGCTCCAGGTTTTGGTTTCACCCGGTTGCAGAAAACTGAAGTCCGGCTGGTTGTCGGTATAAACGCCGGCCATGATTTCGATGTACGGGCCAAACTCTCCGCGCGCATCGGCATCGGTCAGATTGCGATCCCACGCGTAACCGAAGTCGTGATTGCCCCAGGTCCATTGTTTCTTGCCGGGCGAAATGTGGTGGTTCGCAACGTGGATAATGCCCGCTTGCGCCTTGTAATCGTAACCGCCAAAAAAATCTTCCTTGCTGCCCATGCACATGTACGACGTGGGCACGGGAATGTTCGCGTAGAATGACAAGTCGTTCGGCATGTAGTCGGGGATGTCGCGTTTGGAATCGCCACAGTGCGGCGGGACAAACTGTGAAGGGACTTCGGTTTTCGGAATGCCCTTGCGACCACGCTCGCCGTAATTGACTCCATAATAATGTCCCTGCGCGAGCGGATATTCGCTCATCGAACGCCGCGCGTGATCGGCAACGTAATGGACATCGGGCGGGAAAAAACTTTGATATCCTTCGTGCACGCGCGTCGCAACATTTGCCCACCAAAGAAAGGTCTGGACGAGGGGTGTACGATTGTAAGCGCGCGCTTTCAGTTCCAGATAGGCGTGCCCCGGATGCAAGCAGACCCCGTGCATTCCCTTCATCCGACACATCGGATCGTGGTCGCTGCACCAAATGGTTTTGGAACCGTCCGGATGTTCTTCGACCTGGAAATCCACCGGCAGGAACGTCGCGGGGCGATGATGCTGCGGCCAGTTGAATTCGATACCGCCGGAAATCCACGGACCGGCGAGCCCCACCAGCGCGGGCTTGATGACCGGCTGATTGTAAATCAAATCGTAACCGTTGGTCTTGTCCTGAAGAACATGAATGCGACCGCCGATTTCCGGGAGGACCATCGCGCGGATGAATTCGTTCTCGATCCAGATGGCTTTCCACCGGCGATCGATTGGTTTCTCGGCAATGCGATCGGTGAACGGCAAGGGATAAACCTTCCCGTTGCTGCCTTGATACACGCGCTTTTCCAGGAACATCGGATTTTTGTCCGGTGCGGCGGGCATGTAAGTCGGGATGACGATGTCCTCGACAGTGACGGTGACTTGTCCCGGCGCGGTTCTATTTTTCAATTGAGACGCTGCAAACTTCTGACCGTTTCCTGAAACCGGCACGTTCAATACGCGTCGCTCATGGCGCGTTGTTCGCGGCGAGCGCTGGCTCTTTTTTGGCTCAATTGTTTTTGACGTGTGGAGGGACATAGAAATTTCAACGCATCACAATTTGTCCACCAGTTCCCGCTCGATTTGTTCGAGTGACTTGCCCTTGGTTTCGGGCAGTTTGAATACGATAAAAATGAATCCAGCGACGCAAATGGCGGCATAAAGCCAGAACGTCCCCGCCGAACCGAGTTTCGCGTTCAAAATCGGGAACGTATAAGTGAGAATGAAGCATGCAATCCACAACGAGGAAACAGCGACCGCCATGGCCGCGCCGCGGATTCGATTGGGGAAAATTTCCGAAATGACCACCCACGTCACTGGCGCGAGCGACATTGCGTAACAGCCGATTGCCGCGAGAACGAGCAGCAACATCGGGAGTCCCTGGACTCCGCTCTTGTAGCAAAATCCCATGGCGATATAGATGACCGCCAACGCCGCCGAACCGAACAGCATGAGAGGCCGCCTCCCACCGCGATCCACGACGCCCAACGCGACAAACGTGAACACGAGATTTACCGAACCGGTCCACGCGATGTTTTTCAGAACGGTGGAGATGTCATAACCCGCAGCGCGGAAAATCTCTTCCGCATAGTTAAAAATCACATTGATGCCGCACCATTGCTGAAACACGGCGAGCACCACACCCAGCACCATCACCTTGCGCATCCTCGGTTCGAGCAGGTCAGAAAAGCGAACGCGCTGGACTTCCTCGCTGGCGAGCGTGGATTGGATGTCGGCGACCGCGGCGTCGGCATAGTCTTTGCCGCCAATCTTTGCAAGGATCCCGCGGGCGCGATCTGGTTTTCCATTTTTCGCAAGCCAGCGCGGGCTTTCCGGCACGAGCAACATGCCGAGGAAAAACAACAGGGAAGGTGCGGCGGTGAGGCCGAACATCCAACGCCAGCCTTGCTG
>DASZPR010000297.1:0-5302 GCA_035550235.1 Verrucomicrobiia bacterium
CGGGTTGGATGTTGTTAACGGTGATGCGGCGCGGCGCGAGATCGCGGGCGAGGCCTTTGGTGAAGCCGACGATTGCGGCTTTGGTCAGCGCGTAGACGCTGCCACCCGCGAAGGGCATGCGATCGGAATTGGTGCTGCCGATGTGGATGATGCGTCCGTCATCGCGGAGATGCTTCGAGGCTTCCTGGGTTGCGATGAAAAGGCTGCGGACATTGATGGCGATGGATTTGTCGAAGTCTTCCATGGTGAATTTTTCAATGGGAGACAGGAGCGCGACGCCGGCGTTGTTGACGAGGATGTCGAGGCCGCCGAATTTCGAAACGGTTTTGGTCACGGCGGCGCGGACGGCTTTTTCATCGACGGCGTCGGCTTGAATGGCCAGGGCTTTTCCGCCGGCGGCTTCAATGGCACGCACGACTTCGTTGGCTTTGTCGGGCGAGGAACTATAGGTGAGGGCGACTGCGGCGCCGTCGGCGGCGAGGCGTTTGGCGATGGCCGCGCCGATGCCGCGCGAGGCGCCGGTGACGAGGGCTACTTTGCCGGAGAGTTTTTGGGAATTTGTGTTCATGTTTTTATGGGTTTGATTGTTGAATTGTTTGAGTCGCCTTCCCCCTCACCCCGGCCCTCTCCCTTTGGGGAGAGGGAGAAACTTTGGTGAGCGTTTGGGAGTTCCATTATCGTTGGCTTGATCCAGTTGCGGTTGTTGGGAGATTGAAAAGTCGCACGGGTTTTCACCTGTGCGACTTCGTGTGTTCAATTCAGGTCGAACAACAGCACTTGCGACGGTTTGGTCGCGTTGAGTTCGACGGTGCCCGGTTCTTCGATGGCCACGGCGTCGCCGCCGGACAATTTCTCGCCGTTCACGGAGACTTCACCTTCGGCGACGTGCAACCAGGCGTGGCGTCCCGAGGCGAGCGTGTGCGTGACGCGATTGCCCGCGCCGAGTTTGGCGAGCCAGAGGTCGGCGTCCTGGTTGATGGCGATGGAGCCGTCGCGGCCGGTCTTGCTCGTGATGAGAGCGAGTTTGCCTTCCGGCACATCCTTCATCGATTTCTCGGCATAGTTCGGTTTGGCATTTTTGCGATCCGGTTGAATCCAGATTTGCAGAAAGTGCGCGGCCTCGTCGTTGGACGGGTTGAATTCGCTGTGTTGCACGCCGGTGCCGGCGGCCATGTATTGGACTTCACCGGGTTTGATAATGCGCCCGTTGCCCATGGAATCCTTGTGCTCGAGCTGGCCGCTCAGTACGTAGGTGATGATTTCCATGTCGCGATGCGGATGCGTGCCGAAGCCCATGCTCGGCATCACGAGGTCGTCGTTGATGACGCGCAAGCTGCGGTAACCCATCCACGAGGGATCGTAGTAATTGGCGAAACTGAACGTGTGATAACTGTCGAGCCAGCCGTGATTGGCGTGGCCTCTTTCATTGGCTTTGCGAATAGTCGTTGTTGTTTTCATGCCCACACACTAGGGCCGCGCGGGAGAATCGGGAAATATCATGTTTCTTGCCTCAGTATAACTAAAAGGTATAGTCGTCTCATTCATGGAACTACGACACCTGCGTTATTTTGTGGCGGTGGCTGAGGCGGAGAATGTCTCGCGCGCGGCGCTGAAGTTGCACGTGTCGCAACCGGGGATCAGCCGGCAGATTCGCGATCTGGAGGATGAGATCGGGTTCCAGCTTTTTGAGCGGAGCGCGAAATCGATCAAGCTCACGAATGCGGGACGCAGTTTTTTGACGGAGGCGCGCGCGGTGTTGCAACGCGCGGATGAGGCGGTGAAAACGGCGCGGGCGATTGCGACGGGCGAGGTGGGGGAATTGCATGTGGGTTATGCCGGCTCGCCGACGGTGCGGATTCTGCCACCGACGCTGCGGGCTTTCCAGGTGGAGTTGCCGCATGTGCGCGTGCGATTGCATGATCTTTCCACGGAGGAGATGCTCGCGGGGTTGCGGGAGGGAAAGCAGCAAATCGCCCTGATGGTTTGCCCGACGCCCGGCTCGTTGCGCGGGTTGCGATTTGCGGAGCTGATGCCTTTGGCGATTTCGCTGGCAGTCTCGCCGAAGCATCCGCTGGCGCGTTCGCGGTCCGTAAGCCTGGCGGAAGTGGCCGAACAGCCGCTGATTGCTTTCAGCCGGCCGGATTACCCGGATTATCATGAGTTGTTACAAAATATTTTTGGCCCGGCGAAGCTCAAGCCGCGCATTGCGGAGGAGCACGATGGTGTTGCCAGTTTGATTGCGGCAGTGGAATCAGGCGCGGGTGTGGCGGTGGTGACGGAGTCGCTGGCTTGTGTGACGGGTGCGCGTTTGAAATTTCTCCGGCTTACTCCGACGCCGAAGCCGTTGTCGCTCGGGGCGGCTTGGATGAAGGATGGTTTCACTCCGGCAGCGGAGCGGTTTTTTGAATGCGCAAAGAACGTGGCGAAGGATGTGATGCGTGAAACGTAAAACGTGAATACGGGCGAATGCTTTGGGATTAATTCACGTTTTACGTTTCACGGACGAAACATGCGCAGGTTAAATCTGCGATGCAGACGTCCGCCTCAAAATGATTTTGATGATGGTGGAGACGTTGTCTTTGTATTGGGGGTCGGCTTGCAGGTCTTTCCAGATTTTGGCGCTGGAGAATGCTTGCCAGTGCTTTTTGTGCTCATCGAGATTTTCGCCGCAGGTCATGTAGACAAGGCTCGGCATTTTGGAGCCGATGAGCATGCGCGAATAAAAGATGGGCGCGAGGCCGACTTCTTTCATTACGCCGATTTCACCGGCTTCGAACATTTTGATTTTGTTGAGGCCTTTGGCTTCGCTGGAGCTGATGTAGTTGCGCAGTTCGAAGACGGTCGGTTTTTTGTCGGCGGGCGGGAGGGTCATGCGTTTCATGCCGTCGAAGGCGACGAGCAGGGAGGATTCAAAACGCTCGTAGGCGGCGTTGGTTTTGGGAGCGTTCAGGAAATCGGCGGCGGCTTTTTGATAGGTGGCGTCGGCGGCGAGCTTGGCGGGAATTTCGGCGAAGGCTTCAAAGCTATCGGAGGGCAGGAGGACGTAGATGCTGTTCGTGGGTGAGTCGTCGATTTCGGTGAAGACGCCGATGGGTTGGATGCCGAGGCGATTGTAGGCGGGCACGGCGGCGTTTTGCCAATAATCGATGACGCGCTGTTGTTGCCCGGCGGATTTGGTGAGGTAGACGCGCAGTTCGTAGTATTGGCGTCCGTCATCCGCGGCGGTCGCGTGCGATGCGCCGGCGATGAGTGAGAGCGCGAGCGCGAGGGCGAAGAGAAAGCGTGAGGTCATGGGGTGGACAGACGGGTGGGAGTTTTTGAGGTTACAGTCGCCGCGGGAGCGCAAAGGGATTCATGGATTTTTGGATGGGTGGATAAATGGATGGATGGATTCCTTGCGGTCATTTGATGCTTTCAGATTTCCTTCGACATGAAGACGCTGTTGGGATCTTCGACGTAGTTTGCGAAGGGAGCGCAGCGGGTGAATCCGAAACGGGTGTAGAGCTGGCGGGCGGGTTCGAAATACGGGAAGGCCCCTGTTTCCAGACTCAAGCGCCGATAGCTGCGGCGTTTGGCTTCGTTGATGATGTGGGTCAACATTTGCGAGGCGATGCCTCGGCGTAGATGGGTGGTGGCGGTGCGCATGGATTTGATTTCGCCATGGTGCGGACTCAATTCCTTCAAGGCGCCGCAGCCGGCGAGGTCGGCGCTGTCCCAGATGGTCCAAAAGGTGATTTCCGGTTTGCGCAGGCGGTCGAGGTCGAGTGCGTGGCGGCTTTCGGGCGGGGAAACTTGTTCCATGCAGCGGAGGTGTTCGCGCAGCAGGGCGATTATTTCCGGGCCGTGGAGATCATCGACGCGAATTTGGCAGAGATTATTCACGGGTGTCTTTTGGGGTTTCGGCTTTCTTTTTATTCAATTCGCGCTTGAGCAGCCATACACAGACGGCGAAGACCACGAACATTGCGAAGATTCCAACGCCGAGGAGAATGTCGGTGAGGTCGAAGTGTTGTTGAGATTCTTCCATTTAATGAGTGGCGCTTGTTCTCCGATGTTTCCAGATGCTGTAAGCGAGGCTTAGCACGGCAAGCACTATTGTGGTGATGAAAAACCAGTGGGAATTAAAACTCCATTGGACGTGGCTGTTGACGGTTTTCGAGGCGTTGACCTGAAAGCGCGTCAGTCCGAGGTAGCCGATGGCGAGTGCCAGAAGGGACAGGAGGACCGAGAGCCAAAGTGGTTTCACGTAGGCGGCGAGGCTGGCGAGGCTGGCGAGCCAAATCAAGGCGGCGAGCACGATGAGGAGTTGAAAGGTCATGGCTGTGTTTGGGTTCGAGGCTATGAAATCATTCTTTGACGAAGTCCGCTAATTTAATCTCGTAAAAAGTGACCGAGGGCATGGTGATGCGTTTGCCGTTTACGGTTTGGTGGGCCAATTCGGAAAAGATAAAGCAGAGGCCGTGAGTTTTCAGGGATTCGCGGGAGATGACGAAGTCGGCGGTCCAAACGCGCTTGTCTTTCGTAAGGGTGATGGGCGTCGGGGGTGTGAAAGCTGTTATGGTCGTTTCTGTAGGGGCGGCTTCGGTGGAATTGACATGGGTGACGATCGCCAAATCAGCCTTTGAATCGGAATCGATGTCTTCTTTCTTGGGTGTGATGGTGATGTGAAATGCGGTTGCTGCATTGGTGGCCTCGGCTGAAACGGTGAAGGTGTAGTCGTATCGATTGAGGGTGTTGGGTGTGACCGGCAATTCAACACTGCTTGCTCCCGCGGACAAGATGGCGAGCAAAATAATTGGGATAATCAATAAGTGGCGCATGTGGTCGCTTGGTCTCGTTCCTTGTCTATGACATGATTTAAGGCCCGAACGGGGGATGGTTGCAAGATGAATGGTCGCCTGCTCTGATGAACTGCGTGATGGCGGGACGATGGAGTCGTGCATGGGCCACCCCTACGACCTGGCACGATCGGGCACGACTGGCGTTGATTATGAGGTGGTTGCGATGTGCGACGGACGGTGGGCCACGACGGGATGGTTCGCGAGGGTGTTGGTTCCACCGAATGATGATTTGTCATGAGCTTCGACGGTTCCGTTTTCGTCCGCACTTTGTTCGCCTCCTTCCTCGGGTTGTTTATAACATGAATGTCAATCCGACGAAGGTCAATATTCAGGGCTGACGCATCTAAAATTCTGTGATTTGTAATATTTGCCCGTGCCCCAGGGATTTTTGGCTCGACATTAAATTGCTTGTGAATAAAATTTCAACTCCCCCATTTGCCACAGATTCAAATGGGGGAGTT
>DASZPR010000298.1:0-2434 GCA_035550235.1 Verrucomicrobiia bacterium
GTGAAATTAACGGACGCGGTCGCATTGGTCTTCGATTCGCGGCTGATTTTTTCCATTAAATATTCGTAACGCAACCGCTGGCGCCAAATCTCCTTCGCTTCGTCCAGATTTTTCGGATACGGCAGATCGTGACGGTTCACCAAAAGCCGGTCATTGGCCGTGAAATCAAACTTTTCGGTTTTCAACAATTGATCCACGTAGTCGACGTGTTGCTTCAGCCGGTCCATGTAGCGATAGAAAATTTCGTACGCCGGCCGGGTATCCGCCTCGCCACTGCGCCTCATCGTCAACCGGCTGAGGTTCGTGCGATACAACGAGAACTCATCCAAATCCGATTGCAGGAAATGAAGATGCTGCGGGTCGAGGGCGCTGAGATAGCCATCAAACAGCCGCGCCGACATGGTCGCATCGAAAGGATGCTGGAGGTATTCCAGCTTTTCCATCATGTAGGCCGTTACAAACGCAATTTTACCGGCCTCCGGACCCGGCTTCAGGTCCGTCGGAAGCGAATTTGAAGAAACCGCAGCCGGACTTGCGGCTGTTTTTTCAGCGGCATGCAGTGGTGACAGTGTAAAAGCGAGGGTGAACAGCAGGAAGGACCTGCAAAACTTACAAATCATAACATTCAAGTTCGAAAATAATAACATACCTTGGACGTATTGCAGCAAGAACTGTTCAGAAATCCTTGATTCATCCAAAAAAAGCAAACAATTCCCTTCGAGAAAAGCTCCAAGCGTCGTCCAAGCCCCAAAGAAGCTCCAAGTTCCAATGCAGGCATCGCGCAACTCCCTTGGAGCTTGAAGTTTGGTGTTTCTCTGGATCTTGGCGCTTGGACGCTTGGAGCTTTTCGCCGCTCTTGGCGAACCGGCAAATCTATCTTAATTTTCATACATGGCAAACACGGCAATGCCCGAAATAATGCCGGACATCGAGCGGGACGAGAAGTCGAAACCGGAATCCGCAAAGGAGCCCGGCTACCTGGTCATTTGCTGGAATGACCCGGTGAACCTGATGGATTATGTGACGCACGTTTTCCAGACCGTTTTTGCATGGCAACGGCCCAAGGCCGAATTCCACATGAAACAGGTGCATAACCTCGGCAAGAGTGTTCTCGTCCGCGAGAGCCTCGAAAAGGCGGAGCATTATGTGCATCAACTCCAAAAATACAGCCTGCACGCAACCATGGAGCGCGACGAGTGAAACTTCTCCGTGTTGAAAAAGACCGCTACTTCTTCCACCTCGGCCGCCGCGAGAAAGAATTATTCGAACTCATGCTCCGGCTTTACCCGGTGATTCCCTCCGCTGACCGTTCGTCAAACAAAACGTCCCGCACTCCCGAGCAGAGCCAGCCGCTCCTCGATGAAGCTCTCGCCGAGCAACGGAAGGAAAACAAACAGCAGGTCGAAGCCTGGCTCGCCGATGGCGCCCGTTTCAAAGAAAGCGAGAAAGGTTTCGGCCTGACTTTGAGCGCGGGAGAAATCGAATGGGTGTTGCAGATATTGAATGATGTGCGCGTGGGCAATTGGATACTGCTTGGCTCGCCCGAAGAACATCCGCGTTTGATCCCCAATGCGGAAATGTCTCCGAACGTGGCCATGATGGAATTCGCCGGCATTTTCCAAATGGATTTGCTCACGGCCATCGAACACAATCGGTGATGCGCGAAACGTTTCCCAAATGTCCATCGCGGTTCTCAACCAGGTTTTGAAATTTCCCGACCCGCGCCACGCCAACGCCAAGGGCCTGGTGGCGGTCGGCGGTGATCTATCCGTGGAGCGGCTGTTGGCCGCCTATCGCGCCGGAGTCTTCCCCTGGACCGTCTCGCCCATCTCGTGGTGGTCGCCCGATCCGCGCGCCATCCTTGAATTGGATCAACTGCACATTGGTGAAAGTCTCAAAAAGATCCTGCGTAAGGAAATTTTTCAAGTCACGGTAGACACGGCGTTCTCGGAGGTAATCCAGAATTGCGCCATGCGCGCGCCGGGCCGGGCCGACACGTGGATCACCGAGGAATTCATCGCGGCCTACACGCGCCTGCATGAGCGCGGCCACGCGCACAGTCTCGAATGCTGGCAGGACGGCAAACTGGCGGGCGGCATTTACGGCGTGGCCATCGGAGGATTGTTCGCCGGCGAATCCATGTTTCATCGCGCCAGCAATGCTTCCAAGGTGGCGCTCTGCCATCTCGTCGAGCGATTGCGTGAGCGCGATTTCAAGCTCTTCGACATCCAGATGCTCACGCCCGTGACAAAGCAAATGGGCGGCATCACCATCCCGCGGGAGGAATATTTGCGACGGTTGGAGAAAGCGCTGCAAGTGCCGTGTGAGTTTTAAAATACGACGCCGCAATGGAATGATGAATGCAGAATAACAAATGGCCTGGCGCGCTCTCCGGCCCATTCGTCATTCGTCATTTTGCAGAATACAGAATGGA
>DASZPR010000299.1:0-6366 GCA_035550235.1 Verrucomicrobiia bacterium
GACCGTCGGCATGACGCCCAGTTTCTTGGTGATGCCGTTGCCATCCGCTTCGCGGCCATGGCAGGGTGAGCAATAAATATTGAATCGCTCCTGGCCGCGCTTCAGCAATTGCTCAGTCACCGGAAACGGATTCGTTTCCACGAAATTCGTCGTGCCCGTCTGACGGCCGGTGAACACCGGGGAATCCTCGTAGGGGTACACCGGCTGGCCGGCGACCATCGTGGGCTTCGCGTGAACGACTGTTCCCGCGGGCGGCAATTGCGAGCTCACGCCGTTTTCGAAAAAGTCATTCGGCTGTTCCGGACGCAATTTGAGCTGGCGCTTCATGTCCGGGAAAATATACAGCGGCGTCTTGCGCGAGAGCGTGCCCCGCTTGCCGGCGATGCCAATGACCGCCGCGACGCACACCACAAAGATTAAAAGGAAGTAGCGCATTATTCCTCCACCACCTCAATATGATTGCTGCCGGCGGCTTCGAGCAATTTGATAGTCGATTGCTCCACGTATTTCGGATCGCTTGTTTCAATCACGAGAAAATATTTGTCATGCGTCACCTGGCCGAACCGGCGGTTTTTCAAGAGCGGATGATACAACCGCGGAAGGCGGTTCAGGAACAACATGCCGCCCAGCGAACCGAAAGCGCCGAACAAAATCGTCAATTCATACGACGGCGGAAATGCCGCAAACGGGCTGAACATCGGTTTACCGCCGACCACCAGCGGGTAATTCACCGCGTTCATCCACCAAATCATCAACATGCCGCAGGTGTAACCGGTCACGCCACCCAGAAAGGCAAACCAGCCGACCTTCGAATTCTTCAAACCCATCGCTCGATCCATGCCATGCACCGGGAACGGTGTAAACACGTCCCAGCGAGTAAACCCGGCATCGCGGACCTTTTCGGCCGCGTGCATGATATCCGCCGCGGTGGTGAATTCCGCGATGACTCCGTATGGTTTTATGGGAGTGCCGTTC
Source organism: Verrucomicrobiia bacterium (assembly GCA_035550235.1). Taxonomy (GTDB): domain Bacteria; phylum Verrucomicrobiota; class Verrucomicrobiia; order Limisphaerales; family DASXHY01; genus DASXHY01. Next base: position 976 of record DASZPR010000299.1, read on the forward strand.
ATATCTCCACGTCTCCTTCGTCGTCTCCGTCTTCCACGGGTTCTTCATGCTTCGCGCCACCGAGCGGATGATGCGGATCCGCTTGCGGCGTCACGCCTTTGACTTCCGAAATTGCAATCATCGGCAGATAACGCAGGAACAACAGGAACATGGTGAAAAATAATCCGAACGTCCCGATGAACGTGCAAACGTCCACCCACGTCGGCTTGAAGTAACCCCAACTGCTCGGCAGGAAATCGCGGTGCAGTGAGATTACGATAATGACGAAGCGTTCGAACCACATGCCGATGTTCACGCCGATCGACATGATGAACACTACGAACAGGTTGCTGCGCACTTTCTTGAACCAGAACAGTTGTGGCAGGATCATGTTGCAGAACATCATCGGGATCCAGCCCCACATATACGGGCCCAAAGCGCGGTTCATGAAATGGAATTGCTCCATGGCGCTGCCGCTATACCAGGCGATGAAAAACTCCATGACATACGCGTAGCTCACGATGCAACCCGTCGCGAGCGTCACTTTGCACATGATGTCCACGTGACGCATCGTGATGATTTCTTCCAGGTGGCACAACTTGCGTAAGGGAATCAGCAACGTCAGCACCATGCCGAAGCCGGAGTAAATGGCGCCCGCCACAAAGTACGGCGGAAAAATCGTCGTATGCCAACCGGGCAATTGCGAAACGGAGAAGTCCAATGACACGATGGAGTGCACGGACAAAACCAGCGGTGTCGAGAGACCCGCGAGGATCAGGTAGGCCTTTTCGTAATTGCTCCAGTGGCGGTTCGAGCCAGTCCAACCCAGCGAGAACAAACCATACATGAATTGGCGAATGCGCGTCTTGGCGCGATCGCGCATGACCGCGAGATCAGGAATCAATCCCATGTACCAGAACAAAACGGACACGGTGAAATAGGTCGAGACTGCGAACACGTCCCACATCAGCGGCGAGCGGAATTGCGGCCAGATGGGACCCAGGTTGTTCGGCAGCGGGAACAGCCACCAGTCATACCACACGCGACCGACGTGCAGGCCGGGATAAATACCCGCGCACATAACGGCGAAAATGGTCATTGCTTCCGCCGCGCGATTCACGCCCGTGCGCCAGCGTTGGCGGAGCAGGAAGAGAATCGCCGAAATCAACGTTCCGGCGTGGCCGATACCGATCCACCACACGAAATTGATAATATCCCAGCCCCACATGACCGGGTGCATATTTCCCCAGACACCGACGCCGGTCGTGATTTGGTACGCCAGCATGAACCCGAGCATCGCCAAACAGCAAAGGCTCGGAACAAAGCAGGCCCACCACCACATCGGAATCTTGCCTTCCGTCACCGCGGTGACGCGATCGGAAATCCAACCAATGCTCCGGTTGTTTTCCACCAGCGGAATGCGCTGCAAATCCGCGGGAACCACGGGCAATGTCACCTTGCTAGCCTCGGTAGCCATTACTCCGCTCCTTTCCCGGCCGTGGCGCCTTCGAACGCGCCGTGCTTCGCTTCACGCTTTTCAAATGGGTTTCCATTTTTCTTCTCGTACTCCTGCAGAGTTAACGGGCCTTCAGCGGCATAATCCGGCATGTTCGGATTCGGATTACGCAACCGCGCCAGATACGTCGTGCGCGGCTTGGTCAACAGGAAATTCAGCACGGAATAATTCCGCTCCTGCGCTTTCAATTGCGAAACTTTGCTGTTCGGATCGGCAATGTTGCCGAACACGATCGCGCCCGCCGGGCACGCCTGCTGGCAGGCGGTCTTGAGGGCCGTCGGCTCCTTCGATTCCGCGCCGTCCGGCACCAGAATGTCTCCGGTATCGCGCGCCTTCACCTTTTGCGCGATTTCCGCCTGCTGGATGCGTTGGACGCAGAACGTGCACTTTTCCATGACGCCGCGCATACGGACCGTAACGTCGGGATTCTTGATCATCGCGATCAAATCCCATTCGTCATCCGGACGCATTCCCGCCTTCGGGTTGGTCGGATCTTTCAGCCACTTTTCAAACGCGCCCTTGGCGAAGAACGGCGGGTAGAACGGCCCTTTCAGTTCCTTGAGGGAGCGCTTGTTGAAATCGAGATAGTTGAACCGGCGGACCTTATACGGGCAGTTGTTGGAGCAGTAACGCGTGCCGACGCAGCGGTTGTAAACCATGAGGTTCAACCCTTCCTGGTCGTGCACAGTCGCATTCACCGGGCAAACATTTTCGCACGGCGCCGCCTCGCAATGCTGGCAAAGCATCGGCTGCGTAACCACCTGAACATCGTCAATCCATTCCTGGAATTGCTCCTCGTCGTCCCGCTTGAAAGTATCAAACTTCTTTTCCTTCGCCGGATTGCCCGCGTAATAGCGATCAATGCGCATCCAGTGCATCTCGCGGCCGCGCGCCACCAAATCCTTGCCGACGATCGGCACGTTGTTTTCGCTCTGGCACGCCATGACGCACGTAGAGCAACCAACGCACGCCGTCAAATCGATCGACATGCCCCACTGATGATGGCCCGCCGGCTTGCCGGTTTTTTCGTTCGTATCAAACGGGTTCGGATACATCGGGCGATCGCCGCCCGGCGGCTCTTCGCCGTTCATGTTCTCGACGAACTCCGGATGTTCCTTGTAATCGGAAATGTTGGCTTCGCGAATGATCGGCCGACCTTCCATCGACCAATGATCCTGGGTGCAGGAAATCGGGTACGTGTCCCCGGTCTTCTCAATCTTCGCGCCCACCGCAAAATTCTCCGCGTCGGTCGTGCGCAACGCGTAGGCGTTGAAACCAACCTTGTAACCGATGCGCCCATTCCACTCACGGCCGTAACCCAGCGCCAGTCCGATGACGTAATCCGCCATACCCGGCTGAATCCAAATTGGACCACTAACCGTGCGGCCATTCAACGTGACTTTGACGACGTCCGAGTTCTTTACGCCCAGCTCGCTCGCCGTCTTGCGGCTCATGAGCACGGAATTGTCCCAGACATACTTCGTGACCGGATCCGGCAATTCCTGCAACCAACCATTGTTGCTGTAGCGGCCGTCATCCACGCTGTAGTCGCGGCGGAAAACCACTTCGAGATTTTCCTTGCTCGGCATGACGGCTTTGGCCGCCGCGGGAGCACTACCACTCAAACTCACGCTGGCCGATTTCGCCGCGGAACCCTCGAGAAAACCGTTGTAAAGAAACTTGCGCCACGCGACATCGTCGCTGCTGGCCATGCCCGCGAATGTCTCGCGCACGATGTCATACGGCGAGGTTTTTTCTTCACCCGCGATACGCGCGAGCAATTCAATTTCCGTCAATCCAGCAAATAACGGCTGGATCAGCGGCTGCACCGGGACCAAGGTGCCGTCGCTCGTCAACGCATCGCCCCAGGATTCGAGGTAATGCGCCAGCGGCAAATGCCAGGCAACGGACTTCGTAGCCTCGAACGTTTCGTCTTCGTAATAGCCCAGGCGAACAACCGATTTCGCCGCGCTTAAAGCCTTCTTGATGTCAGCGTCGACATCCGCCGGCGCGCCATAGGCCGGGTTCGCGCCGAGAATGACGAGCGTGTCAAATTGTCCGGCTGCCTTCGCAAAATCGACGATGTTGCCTTCCTTCAAATCGGCAACCTCATGCAACACCACGGTCTTGCCAATATTTCCCAACGCTGCGTTGATCGCGTGCGCCAGCAAATGCACCGCCAGCGGCTGGCCGTAACCGGCGACCACGAGCGATTGCCCTTTGTTGGCAGCCAAATCCTTCGCGCATTCAGTAACCCATTTCGGATCAATACCCGCGGGCAAAGCCGAAACGCTGCCACCCTTGACCGCCGCCGCCAACGCTTCAGCAATCTGCGCCACTGCGTTCGCCGGGACCCGCAACCGATGATCCGCATTCACGCCGGTCAGCGTCATCAACGCTTCCACGACGTAGAGCCGATTCATCGTATCTTCCTTCGTCTTAATACGACGGCCATCCACGAAACGGCGGATGTTGTTGTGCGCGTCTTCTTCCGCACCAATGAAATCGCAATCCAACGAAACAATGACCTTCGCCTTGTCGTACTGGAAATTAGGAATCACCGAACCGCCAAAAGCCTGCGAAGCCGCACGACGATGCACATCGGTGTCAATCGCTTCATGAATAAACCATTTTGCTTTCGGAAGTTTCTGACTGACAACTTTTTGCAACCGCGCGCGTGATGGCGAGGTATTGCGCTCCAGCAAAAATGCCAATCCCTGCCCCTGATTCGCCGCAGCCTTCTTTGAAAGCTCGCCCAGCGCAGCCATCGCCTCCTCAGCGGACGCAGCGACTCCAGCCTTGGCAAAACGCCTCACGCGATCGGGATCGTACAAATTGAGAATCGAAGCCTGCGTCCAGCGATCCGTACCGCCATTGCTGCCGGGATACGACGCGTTGCCTTCCACTTTGATCGGCCGGCCTTCGTAGGATTTCGCGAGCAGAGGAACCGCACCGGCACGCGTCGGCATGGCCGTTGCGAAGAATTGCGGCACGCCGTACACGTAATCCGACGGCTGTTTGCCAAATGGTTCCAGCTTCTCCACCGGACGACGGCAACCCGTCGAGGCCAATCCAATGCCCGCCAGCATGAAGGAGGCGGACATGATTTTTACGAAATGACGCCGTGAAACCGGGTCGTTAAATTCGCTGGCGCCGGCGGGAAATTCACGTTCCAGCCACTGGCGAAACTCAGGCTTTTCAGCCAATTGATCCAGGCTGCGCCAATATTGACGGCCCGTTTCGGGTTCAGGACAAGTAGGTGGAATTGTTTTGCTCATCGGTGACAGGCGGAGCAGGTTTGCAAGGATTCAACCTTCCAGTCCTGCATGGCTTTCTTTCCAAATTCAACCTGCGCAGCCTCCGATGTCGGCTTCCAGGCCAAATCAGTAATTTTGTTTTCCGGCCGCAACTTCAATTCCGGATGGCGATGGCATTCCAAACAGAATGACATGCCGAACGGCTTCGCGTGATAAACTTCATCCATCTGGTCGATGCGCCCGTGACATTCCACGCAGCTAATACCGCGATTGACGTGAACGGAGTGATTGAAATAGGCGAAATCGGGGAGTTTATGGATTTGAATCCATTCAATCGGCTTGCCGGTCGCCGCACTCTCACGCACGAGCGCCAGCCGGGGGTCATCCTTGAGCACTTGGCTGTGACAGTTCATGCAGGTGGAAGCAGCGGGAATATTTGAAAACCAGGATTTCTCCACACCCGTATGACAATACCGGCAGTCCACACCCAACTGCCCGGCGTGCACCGCATGCGAAAAAGGCACCGGCTGAATCGGCTGATAACCGACGCGGTAATATTTAGGTGAGAAATAATACCAGACGCCCGCCGACACGGCGCTGCCTACGAGAACCACCCCGACGATGATCATCAGGGGCAGT
>DASZPR010000300.1:0-1542 GCA_035550235.1 Verrucomicrobiia bacterium
CGACCCCAACGGACCGCTGTGTTATTGCGGACAGCGTGGCTGCGTGGAGACTTACATCAGCGGCGGCGGCGCCGAGGCGCGTTACGTTGAGAAATACGGCGAGAAGAAGTCGTTCGCGGAAATCGAGGCGGCATATCGCGCCGGTGAACCGCGCGCGGTGGAATTCATGAAATCCTTTTTCCAAAAGTTTGGCCGCGCCCTGGCAAACTTAATCGATATTCTGGACCCGGATATCGTCGTCATTGGCGGCGGTGTTTCGAAGGTGAAATCGCTCTACGTCGAGGGTGTCGCGGAAGTCACGAAACAAGTTTTCAGCGATTCGCTGGAAACGCCCATCGTGGAAAATAAGCTCGGCGATTCAGCGGGCGTGATTGGCGCGGCACTCGTGGGAATTTGAGACATCTCCAGGGAACCGTTGGAATTCCTGGAAGCCGTCCAAGACTGAAGCAGATTACAACTGCTCGCGGTGGTAAGTGGCGACCTTCGGCAGGATGAAACCGTCGGGAATTTCGTTTTCCAAATAAACAAACTCGACGTTGGCCGAGGGCGCCTTGCTCGAGTATTGGAGCGCGTTGAGACCAGTTTGGAAATCGTGCGCCGCGTCGACGTCAGCCGTCCACTGGTTACCGCCGGCGTAAAAGAACCCGGTCGCTTTATTTCGCAATAAGATCTTCATAAAAAAAGGCTGCTGCCCGGCGGGACCGGGCAGCAACCCCACCATCACGAAATTCCGTCCCTTTACCCTTCGGATAAATCGCGAACCCACTGTGCTATACGGAAGGGTCGACGATTTCTTTCAAAAAAATTACGAAATGTTACTCTTATTCGTAAGCTGTTATCTTTCAATAGCTTTTGCAGCAGGCCAAGCCGCTCTATTCGCTTTTAGGCGCTGCGCGATGGCTGGCGAAGCAAATTCTTCGCTCTTCGCGACACCGGAACCATCGAGTTTGCCGTAGTCCAATTTGATGATGCGGTCGGCCACGTGGAAATATTTGTCGTCGTGCGAAATCACCAGCACAGTTTTGCCTCGGGCTTTTAGTTCGGGCAACAGTTGCGTGTAGAAAACGTCTTTGAAAAGCGGATCCTGATCGGCCGCCCATTCATCGAAAAGATAGAACGAACGGTCTTCCAGATAGGCGGTGAGCAACGCGAGGCGTTTGCGCTGGCCTTGCGAGACGGCTGTCGTCGAGAGGACGCCGTCCTTCACCTTCACTTTGTGGCTGAGATGCAATTGATCGAGATACAGCTTCGCCTGCTCGTCCACGTTCTTGTTGTGAATGCCGTGCAGATTTTCAAACAAATAAAAATCCACGAACACGGCGGAAAAAAGCTGGCGGTAATCGTCGCGATTTTTGTCGGTCACCGTTTTTCCATCGATACGGATTTCGCCGCTCTCCGGCACATAAAGGCCGGTGATGATTTTTGCGAGCGTCGATTTACCACTACCATTGCCACCGACGAGAAAAACCAATTCACCCGGCCGGAATCGGAGGTTGATGGGGCCCAGCTCGAAATGGCTGTCCTCAGTTTCGCGATGATACG
>DASZPR010000301.1:0-3130 GCA_035550235.1 Verrucomicrobiia bacterium
GATCCCCGCTCTTGAGTTCCGGTCCCGCGACTCTCGCGCATAACGTGCGTAGGCCAGGAACAAAAGCATTCCAAAAAAAACACACAAAACATCCTTTCGCTCCGCCACCCACGCAACGGACTCCACATGCAGCGGATGCCAGCCAAATAATGCAGCCACACTGGCACTCCGCCACAGTGCTCCCGTCATTTGAAATAAAAGCAAAAACAACAGCATGGTGTTCGCGGCATGCAGCAAAACATTTGTGAAATGATGCCCCGCCGGGTTTAAGCCGTAAATTTGGCAATCCAACATGTGGGAAAGCCATGTCAGCGGATGCCAATTCCCCGCATGAAACCCGAAAGCCCACGCCACACTTTTGCCCGTTAAACCTCCCGTCACATGCGCGTTTTCCGTGACGTATTGTTGGTCATCATAATCGACAAAATCGTGCCCAACCGAAGGCAAATAAAGCGCCAGCGTGATCAAACCCAAACCGAGGCAAATCAAAGCTGAAGGCGATAGACGTCGGTTCGATGTTTTCACTTCGGAAATCTTGGCAGAAACGCATGTAAAACACCATCGCGCCGCCCTTTCTTTTTTCTTTAATTCCCCGCCGCTTTCCTGAAATCTCGCGGCATGATTGCCGCCGTTTTCCTGGACCGCGATGGAACCCTCATCGCCGAGAAAAATTATCTCAGCAAAATTGAGGACGTCTCCGTTTATCCCGGCGCGGTGGCGGCATTGAAAAAACTTCAGGATGCCGGCTTCAAACTGTTCATCGTCTCCAACCAATCCGGCGTTGGCCGCGGATACTTCACGCTCGCCGAGGTCGATCGCGTGAACCGCCATCTCTCCGGAATTTTCGCCGAAGGTGGGGTGAGCTTCGCCAAAATCTACATCGCGCCCGAAGCGCCCGGCCAACCGAGCCGTGGCCGTAAGCCCTCGCCGCAATTTCTCTACGACGCCCGGGATGAATTCGGCCTCGACCTCTCGCGCAGTTACGTCATTGGCGATAAATTGATCGATCTCGAATGCGGCTGGAATGCCGGCGTCAAAAAAAGCCTGCTCGTGCGCACCGGCTACGGCGCCGAACTCGAACGCTCCACCCCCGGCAAACTCGCCAACGCCGTCGTCGTGAATGACCTCTCTGCCGCCGCCGATTGGATTGTTAGGGACATCGCGCCTGCGATGTTTCCGCCCGCGTACTAGCGGGCGGAACAAATCACGCCCACGACTAAACAACACCTCGGATTGCGCCGCTTAAAACGGCGCAGACGGCGCAAGCGCGCCGTCCCCACTCCATTTTGCACTTGCCCCGGCACGAACCTTCCGAAACCTTCTGACCATGAGACAATTGTTGTTCATTGTCGCGCTCGTCGGCGCTTTTAGTTTCACGCGCGCGACCGAGGCCCAGACCTTGAAAACCAATCTCGTCAACCTCGGATCGGCGGGTACATTGGAGATTCCCACCCCACTCGATTGGACCCTGGCCCACACCAATGTGGGAGTTCCGGACCATCCGATCCAAGTCGAAGTTCATGCCCCGAGCAATTCTGTTGTCATCCGGTTCGACCTCCGCTGGGACGGTTTTGGGGGCCACCCCGTCAGGATCAATCCACCGGACATGAACCGTATGGTCAGCAACAACATTGTCGCTCAATTCATGCCGCTCGCCGTTGAGAAGATAGTAACCCTCGAAAAACTTTCCGGGCCGAATGTCACGGGAGTTTTCGGGAGAATTACCGATGCCAACTGGAACCCGGTGTTAAAAAACAATTATCCCAATATCACGGATGGAATGTTTCGTTGTGGCAATATCGTAGGCAACTTCGACATGCTTACCTACGGAAAAGACGGTCCGGGATTCAAAGCGGGCCTGAAGGTATTGGAAGCCCTGCGCCGCCAACCCCAATAACCCATGCGCATCATCGGCATCATCCCCGCGCGCTACGCCTCGACCCGGTTTCCCGGCAAACCCCTCGCCCAGATCGCGGGCCAACCGCTCATCCAACGCGTCGTGGAACGCTGCCAACAGGCGAACTCCCTCAGCGAAATCGTCGTCGCCACCGATGATAAACGCATCGCTGACGTCGCCGCGAAATTCTGCCGCGTCGAAATGACCCGCGAAGATCACCCCAGCGGCTCCGACCGCATCGCGGAAGTCGCCCTGCGTAACAATTGCGACGCCGTGGTCAATATCCAGGGCGACGAACCGCTGATCGATCCCGCCGTGATCGACGCCGTGGCCGGAGCGCTAAACACACCCGCGACTTCTTCTCTGCCGTTGGATGTTCGGAGTTCGATGTTGGATGTTCGATGTTCCCCGGGCCACGGGGCCGAAATGTCCACCGCCGCCACGCTCATCCGCAACCCTGAGGAATACGACAATCCGAATGTCGTAAAAGTCGTTGTCAATTCGGCTGGCCGGGCGTTATATTTTTCCCGGCGCACGATTCCATATTTGCGCGAAGCCGCCAGTCGTTCGGCGAACGAACAGTTGGCGGCATTTCCATTTTTGAAGCACCTTGGCATTTATGGATACCGGCGTGAAACGCTGTTACAGTTGGTGAAATTCCCGGTGTCGCCGTTGGAACAAGCTGAAAAACTGGAACAGCTGCGCGCGTTGGAAAACGGCATCCCCATCGCCGTCGTGAAAGTGAATTACGACAGTGTGGGCGTGGATATGCCGGAAGACGTGAAGCGGGTGGAAGAATTGTTAAGAAGTTAAATAGGTTAAATAAGTGATTGGTTAAACAGGTTGGTGAGACGTGCGTATTGCAGCTCATTTAACTTGTTTAACCAATTACTCATTTAACTATCGCAAACGCATGAAATACATTTTTGTAACCGGCGGTGTGGTGAGTTCGCTTGGCAAAGGCCTGACAGCCGCCGCGCTCGGCACGCTGCTCGAGAATCGCGGCCTCAAAGTCGTCCTCCAAAAGTTCGACCCCTACCTCAACGTCGATCCGGGCACCATGAACCCCTATCAGCACGGCGAAGTCTACGTGCTCGATGACGGCGCGGAGACCGATCTCGACCTCGGTCATTACGAGCGGTTCACCAACGTCAAACTCACCCGCCTGAACAACCTCACCAGCGGCCAGGTTTATCAAACCGTCCTCAACAACGAGCGCGAAGGCAAATATCT
>DASZPR010000302.1:0-1750 GCA_035550235.1 Verrucomicrobiia bacterium
GCGGTCATAGGAATCGTAACGTTTCAGGTTATCGAGAAACCATTTCGGCGGCCGGTAGTAGTGCTCGTCCACGATTGGCACGTGTAATTCATTCGCGAATTTCCAGCCTTCCTCAAAATCCTTGCCATCCGGATACGGGCCCACGGTGCCGACGACGGTGATTTCCGGATGCTTCGCTTTCACAGCGTCGAAGATCATTTTGAAACGTTCCTTGAAGCCGGGGCTGATCACGTCTTCGTTGCCGATGCCGAGATATTGAAGGTGAAACGGCTCCGGATGGCCGGCCGCGGCGCGCTTGGCGCCCCACTTGGATGTCGCCGGGCCATTCGCCCATTCGATAAGATCGAGAACGTCCTGAATGTAGGCGGGCATGTCCGCCATCTCCAAACATTGCTGGCCGACCTCCCCGGTGTGATCGGAGTTCTGGCACGAAACGCCCGCGGCCAGCACCGGGAGCGGCTTCGCGCCGATGTCTTCGCAGAATTGAAAGTATTCGAAGTAACCCAAGCCGACGCTTTGATGATAGCCCCAAAGATTTTTTTGCCCGCGCCGCTGCTCAACGGGGCCGATGGTATCCTTCCATCGATAAAAATTGTTCGTGCCGTCGCCGTGCGCGAGGCAGCCGCCCGGAAAGCGAATGAACTTCGGATGCAAGTCAGCAATCACTTGGGCGAGGTCGGCGCGCAGACCATTGGGACGGTCGTGAAAGGTTTTTCGCGGAAAAAGGGAAATCTCATCCAGCGCAATGCCGCCCGCGGCGTTTGCCAGAAGCACGAAACGCGCGGCAGCTTCGTCCCGCTTGGGAGTCAAAGCCGCGGTCAGGCGTGTCCAATCCCGTCCAGTAATTCGCAGCGACGCCTCGCACAAGACTTCGCCGTCTCGGCTTTCCAAACGCACAGTCACCGGCATGGGCTTGCCTTCAATACCGGAGTTCGCGCCCCAGCGCTGGTTCATGAAAATTTGGTGCGCGAAAAATGACGCGTCGTAAGATTCGCCCGCCTTCACTGCGATGCCATCGAAACCGGGATTGATCAGCCCGACGCCCTCGCCGGCTTTTTTGACCTCCAGCACGAGGTAATGCGGATTATTTGAATTCAGCGGACGGGCTCCCTCCACCGACCAACCGCCATCGCCACCGCCGCGTTTTGCCAATTCCCAACAGCTCAACGCATTCCACGTGGGTTGTTCGGTGACGTCGTATTCAAACGAGCGATTTTGGATCAACTCCCCGTAAAGACCGCCATCGGCCGCGTAATTAATATCTTCAAAAAATATCCCGAAAAGATCGGGGCTGATTGGCTTGCCGGCGTCCAGATGAACAGTGACCGTCGTTTTCTGTGCGAGCCCTGCGGTGGCGAAACTTGCGGGCAAAATCAGGCCTAGAAAAATCGGGCGAATGATTTTTGTAAACATAGTTGCACAGGTTGGACTCAGTGGCTCATCGGAGGCGCATCGGGGAGTCCCTTGCCGTTCACGATTGGTTCGCCGCGATCGCCGGGTTGGAAAACCTGCACCATGGGGTCCATCGGTTTGATCGTACCATCGGCATTGAATTCCATGCGAGCGAGGCAGACCTCGCGGGTGTAACCGTTTCCATTTGGAATGGCGTGACGGTGATATACGGCATACCAACGATCGGTGCCGGGCACGTTCACCACGCTGTGATGGCCGGTGCCCTTGGCCGGACCGTTCTTGACCAGGACCGTGGCGTGCTCGGGAATACGCACCGGGCCGAACGGGCCATCTGATA
>DASZPR010000303.1:0-3915 GCA_035550235.1 Verrucomicrobiia bacterium
GAACTCAGGGCCAACCCGATCGCCAGCGCGCCCCAGGCGGACCATAAACGCCAAGAACCGCCCCTTCGGCGTTCGATGTTCGATGTTCGGTGTTCGATGTTCATGAAAATCATTTCTTGGTTTCGGCCCCGGTCAGCACCAGCGCGCTCATTCGCACGCCCATGTTGATAACCGTTCCGTTCGCGTCCTTTGAAGTCATCTCAATCGATTGCATCTTCAACGCCATCGGATCGGTCTCCATGGCATACAAGAACTGGCTGAGCGGAACGAGACCGCCGGCGGCATCCACCTGGCACTCGAGCGTCCGATAAGCCGGATCGTTGGCCTGCTTCCACGAGGGCGCGATGTTCATGATGGTGATGCCGCTAAATTGTGCCCACCGATTGAGGCCGTTGAACAACTGCTGTTCGGCGGCGGTCGGATCGTTGGGGAGTGCGGCGGCCTGGATGTCCGCCCAGCGTTTATGCAATAGGTCCTTCCTGCGATGCAGCAAGTTGCCTTCGTTGACGTCCTTTTTTAATTTGGCAATCTGCGCCTGCCGGTCCTTCCACAATTTGGTCAAGGGCGGGCTGATAATCCGGTCCACCGCCAGCAGGCCAACGGCCGTGAGCGTCAGGATCGTGAGAAATTGCTGGCGATTCTTAATTTGCACGGAAAGCTCCTGCGTTGTACTGGATGTTGAGAGTAAACTGCAACGACGGTGAATGACCTCGCGATTGCACCAGGTTCACGCCGACGATGCCCGATGTTCGCCGCAATTGGCCCTGGGTGAGGGTCAACGATTGCATGCTGCGCGCCACGCCGGTGCATACCACCGTGTTCAAATCACGAATTTCCAAACTTTTCACCGTCACATCCCCGGAATCCGGGAAGGCCGTGGTGATCTGCTTCAGGATCGTCAAGCCGGTCACGTTTTTATCCGACCAACCTTGATATTTATCGATCTTGGCGCTGATATTCTTCAAGTCGCCGACTTCACTGGACATCTGTTTCCACTTCGATTCCCACCGCATCAGTTGTATTTGCTGGTAGAGAAACAGCCCGATCAAAATCACCGCCACCGCGGAGGCCAGCGCAATCGCCTTGCGCGCCCGGCCGGTGCCGTATTTTTCCGCATATTGTTTCCAAGCCGGAACTTTCGGCGGCAGAAATTCAACGAACGTCGGACGGCCGGTCAAATACTCCGCTCCGAAACTGTACGCGGCGGAGACCGCCGCATCCGAGGGTATTTCCATGCCGAATTCACCCGGTGCGTACGCCTTGACGACCTCTATCTTCAAACTCATCGACTCAAGCCGAAGCTCCAGGTCGTCGGCCAGTTGCTGCGCAAAATCACGCGGGCCGAAAATCCGCACCGTGCGAATTTTCTCGCGCAATTCCGCCGGCAATTGGCCCAGCGTGATGCGCGCTTCGCGCACGACGACATCCGAATGCAGCACGCGCCGACCACCCTGCATTTCCAACGTGCCTTCGAGTGTTCGCAACGCCGCGACGCCTCCGCCGCAGGAAATTTGCAACCCCACGCTGCTCTCGCTGACCAGCAACGCCATCACGCAATTCGATTTGTCGGACGCAGGCGGCTGCAGGGCGGTCAATCCGAGGGAAAAGCTCAGAGGCTTCAGCTTGGCCGCACGCAGCACTTTTTCGAGCCGCTCCACGTGGTTCCGCGGGATGCCGAACAGCGCCGCGTGTTTCTTCGCTCCCAGCGAATATCGCGAGGTCGTAAAATACAGCGTCTCCGGGTCCGCATGGAAACCGCGCTCGGCTTCGATCTGCAGGAATGCCGGAATGTCCGCTTCCGGCAAATCCGGAATTTCCGTGTGGGTCGTCATCGCCCATTTCAGCGGCACGCACACCACGCAATCGCGTTCGCGCACATTGGCCGTATCCAGGTGATTGCGAATCTCGCGCCCGACCAGTTCCGGATCCGCTGTCAACGGGTCCAGCGTCAACGTGGTCGAAAAAGATTGCAGCAATTGGATGGAGCCGTTGCGTCGCACCACCACGCCATCCATCTGGCTGCCGTCGAACGACAACGCCAGCACCGTCGAGGGGCGCTGCCGTTTCAACCCCGGGATTTGTTGTAAGTCAATCATTGTTCCGTGTTCTTTGCGAGTAAGGCCTCGCGGACCTTCTTGCCCAGCGCCCAGCCAAGATGTGTCATGTCGCGCCGATAAATAATCCGCGGCACGCCTTCGCTTGTGTCAAAAATAAACCGCACCCGCCGGTAACCACGCCCATACGGTCCCACCGCCGCCACGTCCGCCATAAATTGATAACTCTTCGTGGTGATGCGATTGCCGATTTGCGTCGCTAACTGCGTGGCATCGTTGCCGGTCACTCCCGTCGCATCGATTATCCAGGCGATGGATGCGAGTTTGTCGGGATTGGCTTGTCGGTAGGAAACAATCTGGTCCACGTAATTGCTGATGCCGGGTATGCAATAAAGGACGTTGGGATTGGCCGTGTTGATATTGATCCGCCCGTCGATGAACTGGTTCGTCACGGTCGTGATTTGTCCCGCCACTTGCGCAAATTCATCCGCCGTCATCCCGCTGTTGATATAAAACTGCAACGGACTGCGATTCGCAGTGCCACCGCCACCACCACCGCCACCACCACCGCCGCCACCGCCGCCACCGCCGCCACCGCCGGTCAACTGCCGCATGATGGCCTGTGCGCGGTCCGGCGTGAAATTCGTCGCGAACAAACTGTTCAATTGCGTTGTGACCGTATTGTTGATCGTGCGGACATTAATCAAAGCTGAGCCGTCCGGGTTCGTATTGGGTTCACGGCTGTACACCGTCACGTATTCCAAAATGCCCTCTTCCACCTGGCCGTTCCGGTCCAAATCTTTTTCGTTCGGGTCCAAAATGCCGTTGCGATTTCCGTCCTGCCCGACGAGCGTATCCATATCAGCATCGTACACCAACCGCAATTCGTCCGTCGTCTCGAATGGCTCTTCCTTCGGCTGATAGGACGGGCTTAACATCGCGTATTCGCTCGCGGTAACGCCGCCCGACGTCGTGTCATTCGTCCGCCAGGTGATAATGTTCGCCGCGAATTGAGGGTCAATCCTCGGCAGCGATTGCAGCATGGCCAGCGTGGCGGTGTTAATGTTCAGTTTGCCGTTTTCATCGGTCAGCCCGAACGACACCTGGTCCAGATTCGCGGGCGGGCTATTCGTGTCGCGTCCAATCAGCCAAAACTTCGCATCGCCAACGGGCACCGCGGCCGTTTGATAGTAGTTCTGGTCCGGCATCGTTCCGTTCGTCGCATAATTCGCCAGCACGAACGTCACATAACGCGCGGCGCCATCGATCGCTTCTTCCGTGGCCAGGCCCGAGGTACGATTGTCCGCCGCCTGCAATTCAAACGAACTCGAGTTCGCGAAATAAATCGTCAACGTCACCAACCCCAGCGCAATCCACAGCACCAGCACCAAAACCGATCCGCGTTCAGACCGATGGGATGTTCGGCGTTGGATGTCGGATGTTGGATGTTGAATTCTCATCATCCGCCCCCCGTGATGCTGTTCGTGTCGCTGTTATCCGTATTATCCAAATCGTTCGTGTGCACCTGCACCATCAACGGCACCAATAATTGTATGGGGTCCGGACGCGCCGAGTCCGGTGTCGGCGGCGCCATTTGAATATTGACGCGCACTGCGAGCGGCAGATTCGTCTCCGTCGTGTCATCCCACGTATCGAGCCAACCGTTGCCGTCAAAATACGAAAAAGCCATGGTCTCCACGCCGTTAGCCAGAAATTGCTCGTCATCATCCTCAGTGCCCGTGGACAGCAAATTCCGCGTGACCGTGCGCACCAGCGACTTGCCATTGCTCGAGGAATCATTTGGCGCTTGCAGACCGTAGGTGACCTTCTGAATTTCGCCCCATGGTGCGTTCGGCGTGAT
>DASZPR010000304.1:0-4759 GCA_035550235.1 Verrucomicrobiia bacterium
AAAATGTCTCACCTGAAAACCGTCCCACACTAAATGAAAACCAGGATCAGAGCCTCCTCACGTCGGCTCCTACAAAAATCGGCAAAGGTCGACACCCTCGGAGCGCCGGTCTCCGACCCGGCCAGTCTTAAGAACGCGCCGGATCGGAGATCGGCGCTCCGCAAAACTCGTAGCAACCGGCGTAAGGCTCAAACTTACCGCGGAAATTCAGATGGAGCTTTCTCACATCGGCTGCTACAAAAAACAGTTACCAACATTTCTCTTGTACGATTACGCGAATCTTGGTACGCGTCGTACATGATTCAATTACTCACGCCCTCCACGAGACAATCTCAGTGCACGGAATTCAAACTCGTTCGCGGGGATTGCGTCACGGGGATGTCGCGATTGCCGGCGGATTCAATCGATGTGGTGGTGACGTCGCCGCCTTATAATTTGGGCATCAAGTATGGGAAGTACGATGATCACCAGGTGCGTGATGTGTATTTGAAATGGTCGCTGGAGTGGGCGGCGCAGGTGCAGCGGGTGCTCAAGGATAAGGGATCGTTTTTCCTGAACGTGGGCAGTGCGCCATCGAATCCGTTGTTGCCGTTTCAATTGATTTTGGAGATCACCAAATTATTTACCCTGCAGAACACGTTTCATTGGGTGAAGTCGATCACGGTGGAGACGCGGGCGGGTGAGCAGATTTCGGTGGGGCATTTCAAGCCGATCAGTTCGCATCGGTATGTGACGGATTGCCACGAGTATGTGTTTCACCTGACGAAGACGGGCAACACGCCGGTGGACCGGCTGGCGGTCGGGGTGCCGTATGCGGACAAGTCGAACATCAAGCGCTGGGCGCACACGGGCGGCGGGGACAAGCGGTGTCGCGGGAACAATTGGTTCGTGCCTTACAAGACGATTCGCAGCCGCGAGGAGCAGCGACCGCATCCGGCGACGTTCCCGGTGGAACTGGCGGAGCAATGCATCAAGTTGCACGGCGCGGAGCCGGGACTGGTGGTGATGGATCCGTTTTTGGGCATCGGTCATTCGGCGGTGGCGGCAAGGAATTGCGGCGTTTCAAAATTTATCGGGTTTGAGATTGATGCGGAGTATATCGCGGAGGCGAGAGAGCTCGTGGGGGAGTTGAGGAGTTAATGAGTTTGGGAGTTTAAGAATTGGGAAAGGAAAATGGGAAACTTTGAACGTCGAACGCTGAACGCCGAAGTAAGCAACGGTTCGTTGAGAATTGATGAACTGAAATCGTGAAAGACATGGCAAAATATTTATTGCTGCTGTTTCCAATTCTGGGAATCGTCCTGTTTGTCGCCGGAGTGCTCGCCTTTCGTAGATTGAGAGCTCAAGTGGCTGGGTTTATTCGGACGACGGGTAAGGTGACCGATAACGTGCCCAGCGCTGAAGGATTTGCCATCGTGGTTGAATACGTGGTCGGCGGAAAGTCATTCTCAATAACCAGCGCGGTCGAACGCAAGCGGCGAGGAAAACAAGGATGCCAATTGGCGCTCCTGTATGATCCGGCCAATCCCTCGAGGGCTGTCCTGGCTGAGGATCATTATGTTTCAGCGAACAAGCTTTTGGCCATCGGCGTCGCACTTGCGCTGTTGGGCTCCCTGATAGCCTGCTTTTAGCTATGGCCGGTCAGTCCTTGAGGAATCACTTTTATGGCCAAAGGAAATAAAAATCATGTCTCGTTTTGGTTCTGGTTCTTCGCGCTGTTTGTCACGGCGGTGCCGTGCATTGGTTGGATCATGATCGTCGTCTGGGCCTTTGTCGGACAAAACGAGTCGCGAAAGAATTATTACCGGGCCCTCATCGCGTGGTTTTTAATACTGACCGCGGCTTGGATCGTTCTGATGGCTTTTGGATTTTGGCCATTGATACAGCAGAAGTTTGAGCAGCTATGGACTCAGGGAGGCAACAGTGGGAAACACTGAACATCAAACATGCTTCGCAGAAAACATTATCTGTCGCTCCGCGACTTCAAACGGTAAACATCGAGGGTGCGAACGATTGAAACAGTTGACCGGTCCATCTCGTTAAAACATGCTCCACAGCACATGCCGCTCGCAGCGAACATCATTGCGGAACTTCAAAAAATTGTCGGGACGGAAAATGTCCTGACGGCGCGGGAGGATCTCATCCCCTACTCTTTCGATGGCACGGCGGCGCTCAAACAATTGCCGGGCTGCGTCGTCTTTGCACGCAACACGGAACACGTAGCACGCGTGCTGAAGCTCGCAAATGGAAATGGTCACGGGCGAACGGCGTTCGTAGTTCCGCCTTCAGGCGGTTCGGGCGCAACGCCGCCTAAAGGCGGGACTACAAACGGAATTCCCGTCGTCACGCGCGGGTCGGGCACGGGGTTGAGCGGCGGGAGTTTGCCGGTCGAGAATTGCATCGTGCTTTGCCTGGTGAAGCTGGACAAGATTCTCGAGTTGGATCGCGCGAATTTGACGATGTTGGTGGAGACGGGGGTGACGACGCTGGCAGTTTCTGATGCGGCGAATGCAGCGGGATTGTTTTATCCGCCGGATCCGGGGTCGATGAAGATTTCGACCATCGGCGGAAATGTGGCGGAGAATTCCGGCGGGTTGCGCGGATTGAAGTACGGCGTGACGCGGAATTATGTGATGGGGCTCGAGGTGGTTTTGCCGAATGGCGAGGTGCTTTGGACGGGCAATAAATGTGTGAAGGATGTGGCAGGGTATTCGATGAAGGATTTGTTCATCGGCTCGGAGGGGACGCTGGGGGTCATTACGCGCGTGTTGCTCAAATTGATTCCGAAACCGGCGGCGAAAAAGACGCTGGTGGCGACGTTCGCGCAGATGGACCAGGCGGCGCAGGCGGTGTCGGATATCATCGCGGCGCAAATTTTTCCGTGCACGCTGGAGTTTCTGGATCGCACGACGATTCGGTGCGTGGAGGATTACGCGAAGATTGGGCTGCCGCTGGATTGCGAAGCGTTGTTGTTGATGGAAACGGATGGGCATGCAGCAGCGGTAGCGGAAGAGGCGGCGAAGATGGAGGAGTGCGCCCGGAAGAACGGCGCGTTGCAAATCCGCGTGGCAAAAGATGACGCGGAGGCGGGGCAATTGGCCACGGCGCGACGCAGCGCGTTCTCGGCGCTGGCGCGCGTGGCGCCGACGACGATTCTCGAGGATGTGACGGTGCCGCGAAGCGAGCTGGCGCGGATGGTGCGGTTCGTTGCGGCAGTGGCGGAGAAATATAAATTGCGCGTCGGCACCTTCGGCCACATGGGCGATGGGAATTTGCATCCGACGTTTCTGACGGATGAACGCAATAAGGACGAAATGCATCGCGTGGAGGAGGCGTTCAAGGAGATTTTCGCGGAGGCGATTCGATTGGGCGGCACGATCACGGGCGAGCATGGAATTGGCGTGGCGAAGAAAAGTTTTCTGCCGCAATTCGCGGGCGGGGCGCAAATGCGCGTGATGCGCGAGCTGAAACGGGCGCTGGATCCGAATGGGATTTTAAACCCGGGAAAAATGTTTGATTAAAATTGCCACCGATTCGACAAAATATGTTTAGAATAACTTATTACAGAAAAGAGGCCGGCCTATACTTTTCGAGTGCATATTGAAGGAACGGTTTAACGTGATAAGCTTGGGCTGTGAACGCCATTAAATTTTCCATGCCGCTGAATGATTCCAAACAAGGACGGGATTTTGAGAAACTGGTGATGTGGGCTTCGAGCTTCAGCATGGCGGTGCTGGTGGGATTCCTCGCTTCACTCAAGCAGGTGAATCCGTCGATCGTGTTTCATTTTACTTTCGCGACCGTGGTGGGATTTGTGGGCGGGGGCGTGTTGACGCCGTTGTTTCTGAGGATCGTATTGCACGCTAACAAACGGCGGCGCGCGATTCTGGTGTTCGCGGCGGCCATTGCGTCGGTGGTGGGGTATTTTCTTTTTGGAATCGAGAACACGGCGAAGGAAAATCGCCATGACGTAGTCATCGGCACGGTGGCCGCAGTGGCCGTGCTGTCGTTCCTGGCGTGGGTGATTTGGCAGTTGGGGCGATATTTCGAATCGGACGGGCAGAACAATCGGGATGAGGAGTAAAAAATTAGCGGCGGTCACAGACTGCCGCTACAGGGTCAGAGGGTCTTTGAAATTATTTGGCGGCCGAGGCGCCGGCGATGCTGAGGGTCAGCTCGATTTCTTCCGAGACTTTGTCTGCCATCTGGCCAGGGTTTAGATTGAAATCGCTGCGCTTAATGCTGAAGTTCGAGCGGATGACGAGGAGGTCGCCTTTCATGTTGGGCATGCGATCAGCCAGTTTGCCTTTCAGGTAGGTCAATTTCACCGGAACGGTGATTTCCTTGGAAATGCCTTTGCAGGTGAAGATGCCGGTGACATCGGCGGTGGTAACGTCGCCTTCGGTTTTGACGTTCTTCAATTCCTTGGTCTCGAAAGTGATTTCGGGATATTTGGAAACATCCATCCATTGCGGGCCGCGCATGTGGCCTTGCTGCATGGTGTTCGGGAGGGTCAAGGTGTTCGCGGCGACGACGATTTTGCCGGTCGTTGCGCCGGGATTTTCGGGGTCAAACGTGACGGTGCCGCTGACGCCGCTGGCGGTGCCGTTGATGGATTCGAGCGGGGCGTCGAGTTTGAAGCCGGCGTTGTTAATGCCTTTCGGGTCTTTGAAATCGAACGTTTGCGGCGCGGCGAGGACGGCGGTGGCGAAACCGACGGCGGCGAAGAGAGCAAGGAATTGGGTTTTCATTTTGATGG
>DASZPR010000305.1:0-11217 GCA_035550235.1 Verrucomicrobiia bacterium
AACGCGCAATGCACGCATCATCGTAGGCGTATTCCAGGGTCTTGGCCGCACCCCGGTCCCGGTCGCGAAGCGGAACGTAACCAATCTCGCGATAAGCATCCTGCTGTTGACGATCTAAACTGGTGGTGGCCTCCATGTCCGCCAACGCCTCGGCGGCGTCCCATTTGCGAAAACCTTTTAGATAAGCATCCACAATCACCGGGATGGAGTGATTGCCGATCATCGTGCCGGTTTCCTTGCCCGCATTGGCCCAAACTGGCAGGAACCGCCGATCTGACTTCGTGAATTTATAATGAGCCAGGCACGTGCTCACAAAATCATTCACGCGATTAGGTTGAACGAGGGTCAACAACGGGTGCTCGGCCCGAAAAGTGTCCCAGAAGGAAAACTGGCTGTAGTAATCAAAACCCGAAATCTGGTGCACCTCACCATCAGGCCCGCGAACCTGTCCGTCCACATCGCTCAAGATGGTTGGCGCCTCGAGTGAATGGTAAAGCGCGGTATAAAATGTTTGCAGAAAGGCTTCGTCCTTCGATTTCACCTGCGCAACACTCAACGCCTTCTCCCACGCCGCGCGAGCGGTGGCAGCCGTTCCGTCGAAATCCCAACTGGTCAAGTCGCTCTGGAGATTTTTGCGCGCGCCCTCGACGCTCACCGTGGACAATGCCACGCGCGCGAGAATTTTTTCCCCCGCTTTCGTCTTGAAATCCAGGTGGGCTTGGAGATTTTTGCCCTTCGCATCCCTTCCCTCCACGGCCTTTTGATTCGAAACCAGCCCGGAACCGTCGAAGGCGCGTGAAAACTCGATCACAAAATAAAAAATTTTGTCTCCGCCCCAACCCGAACTGCGGCGGTAACCGGTAAGTGCGTGGTCATTCACAATTGTGATTTGGGCGTCCGTGGGGCCGTTATTCACGCCGTGTTCAAGATCCAGAATCACGTGCCCCTCGTCCGTCTGTGGAAAAGTGTAGCAATGCAACCCGCTGCGCAGCGTCGTGGTGAGTTCCACATTCACATTGTAATCCAGGAGCAACACTCGGTAATAGCCCGGCCGCGCCACTTCCTGATCGTGTGAAAAACGCGACCGATAGCCCTCGCCAGGTTGCTGGCCCGGCGTGAATTTCAACGGCCCCACCGTCGGCATCAACATCACGTTACCCAAATCGCCAATGCCCGTCCCCGTAAGATGGTTGTGCGAAAAACCGATTATGCTCGTGTCGGAATAATGATAACCTGAACATCCGTCCCACGTGCCGAACCGTGTGTCCGGGGACAACTGAATCATGCCGAAAGGAAGGGAGGCCCCGGGAAAAACGTGCCCATGGTCCGCAGTGCCGATCATCGGATTCACGTAATCGACTGCGGTCCGTGCGGCGCAGGCTACGGCGCTGAGAACGATACCGCCGAGGACAATTTTAAGACTTTGGACAAATGAAAAGTTCATGGGTATGGGATCGATTCTGGAAATAAATCGTCGACGGTTATAAAACTCATTTCACCGTGAGAAACTGGTTGATCACAGGTTGCATGGCGTCCGCCCAAATTTGGTACCCCTTCGCAGTGGGATGGACGAAATCCGGCATCATCTCGCGGGAAATGGTGCCATCCGCCATCAGCAACTTTTCACTGATGTCGATGAAGGTGACGCGTTTCTCATCATCGAGTGATTTGATAATGGCGTTCACTGCGGCAACTTTCCGGCGGCCTCCATCGGTCGGTTTTTCTCCACGGGGAAAAATTCCCATCAAAATAATATGTGCGTGCGGGCAGCGTTTTTCGTATTCGGCCACCAGAATCTGAATGCCCCCGGCAATTTCCGTAGCGCTATTCCGTCCGCTGTTGTTTGTGCCGATCATCAGCATCACCACTTTCGGATCAATTCCATCCACCTGGCCCTTTTCGAGACGCCAAAGAACATTTTCCACACGGTCGCCCTCAATGCCGAAGTCCGCCGTGATTCCTTTATATCGCTGATTCCAGATTTCTTTCCCCGTGGTTTCCCAGCGGTTCATGATGGAATCGCCATCAAAAACGATGTCGAAATGTTTCCCGCCGAACCGTTCCAATTTATTTTGCATGTCGTCGTGGCGTCCGTCACGAAGCGTCGGTATGGCGGCGGAATTGGCGTGCACAAGTGGAACCGAACCGTTTGTCTCAGCGCTCAATGTGAAAGACAACGGCTGCGCGGTGAGCAAAAAAATACTGGCGATGCGAAATAGATTCATCAGTGCAGGGGTTTTATTTGGTCCCCGGGCAAGCTGCCAAAACTTATCTTTTCAAAATATCCCCGAAAGCGGGGAGATTAAGAGCGTGTAACAAAATGGCCGTTGAAGGTAGGGCGCGTCGCCGGAGATTTGACGATGTTGCAAGACGCGACGAAGAAGAATATTCGCTACCTCCCTTGCCGGCTTTTTCAACCGATTGGCAATAGCCTCGGAGGCTGGGCGTTTTATTTCATGAGGAGTTGCCTGGATGACATTCTCAACGGTAGCATAGTGACGAGCGGAACGCCGGACCGCGCGCATGTATTCAGCATGCCGGAATTGGCACTTTAATGGTCAACGCATTGTCGCAACCGCCGGCATGAACACATTGTAATTATGAAATCCCTCTCTACGAATAACACCAGGATCGCCTGGCTCGGGGCCGGCATGATGGGCGCGGCGATGGCGGGCAATCTGGCAAAGGCTGGCTATCACGTCACGATCTGGAATCGCACTTCGCCCAGTCCGGGACTCGATCTTGCCGCGTCGCACGGTTGCACGATTGCCCGAACCGTTGAAGAAGCGCTGCAAGGCTGCCAGGTGATTTGCTCCTGTGTTACGGATGGGCCCGCTCTGCGTTCAATTTTGTTCGCGCCGAATCGCAATTTGAAAAATTTGGTTGCGCCGGGTGCTCTGGTTATGGACCACAGCACCATCGGTCCCGTGGAAGCGAAAGCAATCGCAGAGCAACTTAGCAAAGCCGGCGTGAGATTTATCGACGCACCGGTTACCGGTGGCGACATCGGCGCTCGCGATGGCACACTGACGTTCATGGTGGGCGCCAGCCCCGAGAATTTGGAGTTCGTTCGGCCGCTTCTGAATGCCATAGGAAAGAAAATCGTCCACGCCGGCCCGGTCGGCAGCGGCCAATCGCTCAAGCTCGTGAATCAATTGCTTTGCGGCGTCAATCTGCTCGCCACCGTCGAGGCATTTCAGGTCGCGGAAAAACTGGGCATGGATCGCAAACTCGTCGTCGAAGCATGCGGCAGTGGCGCGGCAGGAAGCTGGCAACTCGTCAATCTCGGTCCAAAAATCATCGCACAGGATCATCGGCCGGGTTTTCGCGCCGCGCATTTATTCAAGGATTTAAAATTCCTTCGCGACGCCCTCAGTTCCGCTTCGCCCCAGCCGGCTCCGCCTTGTTTCGACCTCGCGCTGGACGCCTTCGAACGAGTCACGGAAATGGGCAAAGGCGAATTGGGAACGCAAACTGTCTGGATGGCTCATCCCAAGGCAAAATGACCGCATCGCATCGACGCGCCGTTAGAAAGTGCCGATGTGACGGCGCTGGTTGTTTCGAGGAATGATTCGCACGCCATGAAACCAAAAGTTTTCCTTACTCGCCAATTGCCACCGGCCGTCATGGAACGGCTCGAACGCGAAACCGATCTCGCCTGGCATCGCGAGGACCGCGTCGCCACAAAAGCAGAAGTGATCGCCGGCACGCAAGGCCGCGAGGCGCTCCTCTGCACCATCCTCGACCGCGTTGATGGCGAATTGCTCGACGCTTGTCCCGGCCTGAAGGTCGTTGCGAACTTCGGCGTTGGCTTCAACAATATTGATGTCGCCGCCGCCACCGCTCGAAAAATTCCCGTGACCAATACGCCCGGCGTGCTGACCGATGCCACCGCGGATATGACCTTCGCGCTGTTGCTCGCCGTTGCCCGGCGGCTCGGGGAAGGTGAAAGAATTATCCGCGCGCATAAATGGGAAGGCTGGCAGCCGCTGCAATTGCTCGCATCGGACGTCACCGGCGCCACGCTGGGCCTCATTGGCTTCGGCCGCATTGGCCAGGCGGTCGCGCGCCGCGCTAGGGCGTTTGGCATGCGGGTGATTTATTGGAATCGAAGCGCGTTGTCCGAACTTGGATCCGATGCGACGCCCGTAAGTTTCGAGGAAACGCTTCGCCAATCTGATTTTGTTTCGTTACACGTGGCGTACAATTCCGAAACCCATCACCTGCTCGATGAACCACAGTTCGCGCTGATGAAAACGACTGCTTTCGTCATCAACACAGCACGTGGCGCAGTGATCAACGAGACGGCGCTGGTGCGCGCGTTGCAGACCAAACAAATCGCCGGCGCTGCCCTCGATGTGTTCGAGCGCGAACCGCAGCTCGCGCCGGGACTTGCGGACCTCGAAAACGTCGTGCTCGCCCCGCATCTTGGAAGCGCGACCATCGGCACCCGCACCAAAATGGGAATGATCGCCGTGGACAACCTGCTGGCCATCTGCGAGAGCCGGCGTCCGCCGAATTGCGTGAACCCGGAAGTGTTCGCTTGAACAAAACGGAAATTTATCTCGCCATGGGTGCGGCAAAGGCGGCCGATTTGCACTGGCAGCACCCATTTTTCAACCGATCTTTCTGATAGGTAGACATATCCGCAATCTTACCGATTGAAATCAAATTCAATTTTTGGCATAATCGCACACGGGTATGGGGCGATCACGAACGATCTTGATTGCGGATGACAGCCGGAATGATGTCTCCCTCGTATCGTATTCCCTGCGCAGCGCTGGCTACAATTTTCCCATCCGATGGTTGAAAGATGGTGAAATGTTGCTCCGTTATTTGCGTCGAAGCGAAACAGCCCGACGACTTCCCCTGCTTGTCCTCATCGATTGGAACATGCCGCAGTCAAAACCATTCGAGATTTTGAAATGGATTCGGAGCCAGCCGCAATACCTGAGTCTTTTGATCGTCGTTCTGACTGGGTCGAGTGATCCGACGGAACGGAAGCGGGCCCTTGATGCCGGAGCCAACTGGCACATCGTAAAATCCACGGATCTTTCGGACGTCACCAACCTGGTGAACCGCATCCAGAACTTCTGGCTGCGTTCGCCCGAAAAAAGCCTTCCCGCCTGAGTCTCAGAATCAACTCTCCGGATCCAAAATATGGACGGGCAAGGGCAATACTTTGCCACTCCAAAAGCTCCGCAACTGGCCGGCCCGATCGCGGAATGCCATGCAACGGAACCCAAAGCCACTCACAACCACAGTGTTCAGGCGGTGACTTCGGGAAACTGATTTCGTTCGGTTATTTTTCATACCGACTAAGCCGAGCAATATCGACGCCACAGACTTCAACATTTTTTGCCATTTACGTGACAAAAATTGGTCGGGTACATCACGGATGTATTTTGATCAAGGATAGACCAATCGAAAAAACACCGGCGGGTCGGAGGGATCAATCAGGTTCGTAATCGACGTCACCGAAGCCGTCCCAGGCCAATCCATCCAGGTCCCGGTAAGCCCGTTGGTTTGCACCTGCAAATGCCAGCCCAGATGATCCGCCGGCCACGAAACCTGCAACACGCCGCCGGTAATGCTCGCGTTGATATTCGTGGACATCGTTGAAAACACCGTCAACCGCCCCGTCACGGGATTAAATTTCCAATCCAGCCCCGCCCCGGGCGAACCGCTGATACTCGAAAAATTTCCGGTCGAAGCCGAAGCGTTGAACAGTTGGAACGAATCGCCGCCCGCGAGTGTCCCGGTAAGATTCGTCACCATCAACGTGCCGTCATAATGCAGTGTGCCCGACACGTTCAACAGATCATTGGTTCCGTTCGTTTTATCCAGTTCCATCGCGACCGTGGAACTCGGTAAAAGCGCCACATCATTACTAACCGTAAGCACACCGACAGCCTCATCCCCCGGAGCGAGTGAACCACTACTACTGACCGTCAATGGCCCGTTGATCACACCATTGCCCGCCAGCACGCCTCCGGCTAAGGAAACCGTATTGGTCCCCAGCACACCATCCACCAACAACTCCCCGCCGTTCACGGTCGTCGTGCCGCTATAATTGTTCACCCCGCCAATCACCTGGCTGGACGCCCCAACTTTAACCAGGCTGATGGGATTCGCCGCGCTGTCACCAAAACTACCTTTATACGAGGAACCTCCCCCCGTGGCGCCAATCGTCAATGTCACCAGCGCAGCTCCACTATTCGTCACCATCGCGCCATTGGCAGCACCCAATCCGCCGAGCGCTTGCGAATTTCCATTCAGGTCAAAAACGGCCCCCGGAGAAATCGCCAGCAATGTGCTCGCCGGCAATTGGCCGCCAAAATTTCCCGGCACCGCCGCGGGTTGCGCATTCGTCAACGACCGCACCTCGGCCAGGCTCAACGCCCGATTGTAAATTGAAACCTCATCAATCAACCCGTTGAATTTGCCCACGCCGTCACCAGTGTCCGCCGTGCCGCCAATCCAAAATTGATTGCCCACGCTGACATTCGGCCAGCCTGCCGTGGTCGTGTCCAAATTGCCGTCCACGTAAATAGTTTTCGTGCCGCTGTTATCCGTGATGGTGATGAAATGCCAGTTGCCGTCATTGACACTCACCGAACCCGTCAGCCAGCCGCCCGCATAGCGCACCGCTCCCACCCGAGTGCCCGCGCTCGTATTGCCTTGGTTCAGGTAAAACGCCGTATTATTGTTCCCCCAACCGCCGTCACCCTGATACGCGAAACCTGCTCCGGCCTGCGTCGTCTTGATCCACATCGCCAGCGTCCAACTGACCCCCGCCGTGCTGCCGTCCAGCGAAACAACCCGGTTGCTGATCGCGATAAACGAACCATCGCCCGCCAGGCTCAACGCCTTCCCCACCCTGCCCGCCACAAAACTCACGCCACTCACGCCATTCGTCACTACGACGCCATTCAGCGCCGTCCCGGCCGTGCCCGAATTCGTCACAATGCTTCCGGCCGCAGTGCCGCTCACGCTATCAAAAGTCAATTTCACCACCGGGTCGCGCGAGAGCTTCAACGTACCCGTTTGTACGATGGTGCCACCCGTATACGTGTTGGAATTGGCCAAAGCAAAATCGTAAGAGTTGCCCTTCGTGAAACCGCCGGAGCCGCTCAAAACCCCCGCATACGCGCCGGGCCCGCCCACACCCAACGTCACCGGCTGGCCAAGATCGTTTTGCAACAACAGGTTTCCCACCCCGGTCAAACTCCCGAATTCGGCGGAAGTCAATCTGCCAAAGCTCAGTGTCCCCGTGTCTCCCGCGTCCAGGTTGACCGTGCTGGACTCCACCGCATTGACATCGCCCAACCGCAGCGTCCCCGAAAGGATTCGCGTCCCGCCCGCATACGAATTGGCATTGGAAAGCACCAACGCGCCCGATCCACTTTGCGAAATGGAAATAATCGAACCATTCGCCGCATTGGGAATCGCGCCCGAGACGACGTTCGTGCCCGTCGAGACAAAATTCCACGACCGATTTCCGACCAGGCTGCCGTTGTAAGCGATATTTCCCGCAATGTTGAGTATCCCCGCATCGCACTGAATCACCGCGTTGGAACCGCCCTGCGAGATAAAAATATTTCCCGAAATCGTGTTCGTTCCGGAAATATTTTCCAGCGACGCCACCGTATTATTGCGGCAGGCCATCTGGATATTTTGCTTCAAATTGATGTTACCACCGCTGAATGCCAGCGTGGAGCTGCAACTGTTGCCATTACGGATTTGAATCGGGGACGCCGCATTTGCGAGCGCACCCGGATTCGCGATTACCACTTTACCGTCGCTCAAAATCCCGCTCGCATTCGAGTCCACATACAATGTCCCGCTGAAACTATTCGAGGCATTCAGGTTCAAAGTTCCCGCATTCACCTTCGTCAACGAAACCGAGCCCGTCAGGTTGCTATTCACATTCACCGGAAACGCCGAACCGATTTGCCAATTCTGCGCCGCGCCAAGATTGATCACCGAATTCAGATTCACGCTGTGATTCGCCGACGTAGTGTCCACGCCGCCCGCGCCAATCGTCAATGTGTTACCGCTGATGGACAGCGCGTTGTTCATGTCCAGCACGGTCAAACTATCAATCGTCGTGTCCGCACCCAAAGTCGTCGCCAGGTTATTGCCGCTCAAATAGGAAAACGTCACATCGCTCGCCGCACCCAACGGCGCCGCCTCAATCCAATTCGCCGAATTGTTCCACGCCAACGAATTCGATCCCGTCCAAAACATCGACGACGTCGGCGCATAATATCGCGCGTAATCGATCGTCATCTTCACGCCACTCACGCCCAGATCACCGTAACCTCCCACCGGAATTTGGCCCGCCCAGGTCGTCGAGGTGTCATCCACCTCGCTGCTGAAAATCATCCATTCCGTGCTGCGCGATACCGGCACGCCATTCACCGCGAAATTCCAATTGCGCACATTGCCCCCATCGATCGAGATCGTGTAATCCGTCGGCGTCCACAGAAAACCGTAGGTGTGAAATCCCGTCGCGAGCCCGCTGCCGTAATTATTCCCACCCGAACTGCGCGCATCAGCACCGTAGCCGTTCCAATGCACGTTCGGCTGAATCTGGTTCGCGATGGAATTGCCCGATCCGTCCACATAACGATGCTCGCCAATATCGATTTCCGAGCCGGACGTGAACGGGTCATTGATATTCGCGCCCATCGTTGGCGATTGCATCCAGATCGCCGACCACATGCCATTCGTGTCGCCCCACTTCACGCTCGATTCCCAGTAGCCATATTTCGTCCGAAACTTCTGGTCATTCGCCACCATCGCCGTGTAATTCACCCCGCCCGACGTGTAAGTCGAGATTACGAGGTTGCCTCCCGTCACCGACACCGCCGCCGTGGTGTTCACCGCGTCCCGCCGATTCCCGAGCAGCCAATAATCCCACTTCGTCGTATCCAGCGACGAACCGTTAAACTCGTCGGACCAAACCAGGTAATAACCTGCGGGTGCGGCACTGAAAACTCGGGTGGCAGTGAACAACAGGAAGACAACAATAAGGCGCGCAACTTTCATCAGATGAACGCGCCAATATTCCGGCAAAACCAAGCCCCTGGCAACTACCCAATCGGGTTAATCAAGCCTCGAACACTCCCTTTGAAACA
Source organism: Verrucomicrobiia bacterium (assembly GCA_035550235.1). Classification (GTDB taxonomy): domain Bacteria; phylum Verrucomicrobiota; class Verrucomicrobiia; order Limisphaerales; family DASXHY01; genus DASXHY01. The sequence goes on from DASZPR010000305.1 coordinate 9,144, forward strand.
AATGATCGCGAAAAATTTTAATAGAACCCTACGGTGTCCGTCTCCCTCTCCGCCACGAAGTGGGGGAGAGGGCCGGGGTGAGGTGGTGCTCAGGGTTCAGGGGGCGACGCTCCTATTTTAGTCCCGGCCGCTCCTCACCCCTTCGCCTGATGCCGCCCCTTGAACGTCAACTCCGCCACACCCGATTTATCCAACGCCCCCAAACCTTCCTCCACCATTCGCACATACTGTTTCTTCGTCGCCGTCGCCAGCGGCAAATCCAACCCCTTCTCCTTTGCCAATTTCAGCGCGATGCCCGAATCCTTCGCCGCGTGTGCCGCCGAGAAAAAACAGGAATGCTCGCGATTCTGCATGTCCTCGCCATCCGTCACCAACACGCGCGACGCCGCGCCGGTTTGCGACAAAATTTCCCGCACCATCGCCAGGTCCAATCCCAGCGCATCCGCCAATCCCAAACCTTCCGCCAGCCCCGCCGTATTGATATTCATCACCATATTGACCAGCGCCTTCACCTCCGCCGCCTTTCCCGCCGACCCCACGTAGCGCATCGATGCGCTCAGTTTTTCCAAAACTGGCCGCGCGCGTTCAAACACCTCCTGGTGTCCGCCGCACATCAAATAAAGCGTCCCCTCGCGCGCCTGCGGAATGCTCGACGCCATGCACGCCTCCAGCGCCTGCGCACCCTTGCTTTCCGCCTTCGCCTCCACCCATTGATGAATCACCGGCGTAATTGTTGCGCAATTGATGAACAACTTCCCGCTCGCATTCGCCAGCAGACCCTTGTTGAAAATATTCTTCATCGCCGCGTCGTCCGTCACCACCGTAATGATGACATCCGACAACGCCGTGACCTGCTTCAAATTTGCAGCCACCACACAACCCAATTCCTGCGCCACCGCCTGCGCTGTCGGCACGTGGACATCATAAACCGCCGAAATGGTGAAGCCGCATTCCTTCAATCGCCGCGCCATGTTTGAACCCATGCGTCCCACACCCACAAAACCGATTTTTTCACTCATATTATTGGATCAATCTGAATTGATTGTTTGCACGGATAAAATACGCGATTCCCCCAACGCGCAAACAAACATTTTGTCATGACAAGAATCGCATTGATACTTGGAGTATCGGTTTCCTATTTTGTTCCCAGGCTGATAATCAAAACCCTACTCATGAAAAACCCCTGCCTCCTCGCGCTTCTTCTCGCGCTCGCCCCGCTCCAACCGCTATTCGCCACCGACGCCCCCAAGCGCCCGCCCATTATCGGCCTATCGCACATGGCCCTGTATGTGCACGACCTGGATAAATCCCGAGCGTTTTACAAAGATTTTCTTGGATTCGCCGAACCCTATTCCCTCACCAACCAGGACGGCACCATCCATCTCACCTGGATTAAAATCAACGACCATCAATCCATCGAATTATTTCCCGAAACCGAACCCGGCTCCGATCGCCTCTACCACATCGCCCTGGAAACCACCGATGCCGAAGCCATGCGACTCTATCTCGCCGCTCATGGCGTCGCCGTGCCGGATAAAACCGCCAAAGGCAAAATCGGCAACAAAAATTACACTATAAAAGATCCGGACGGCCACATCGTGGAAATTGTCCAATACGAACCCGACGGTTGGACGATGTTGAACCAAGGCAAGTTCATGCCGGACACTCGCCTCTCCGACCACATCCCGCACATGGGCATCCTCGTCGGCGATCTCGCCGCCTCGCAAAAATTCTACGGCGACATCCTTGGCTTCAAAGAAATCTGGCGCGGCTCCCGCACCACCAACGTGCTCAACTGGGTTCACGAACAAGTGCCCGACGGAAAAGATTTTCTCGAGTTGATGCTCTACTCCGAACTCCCCGCTCCCGACAAGCGCGGAACGTCCCATCATTTTTGCCTCGCAGTTCCCGACATCGAAAAAACCAAAACCCTCCTCATCGAACACGCCGCAAAAATAAATTACACCCGCCCGCTGCAAATCCAGACCGGCATCAATCGCAAACGCCAATTGAACGTCTATGACCCCGACGGCACCCGCGTCGAATTCATGGAACCAAACACGGTCGATGGCGT
>DASZPR010000306.1:0-2827 GCA_035550235.1 Verrucomicrobiia bacterium
GAACGCCGAAGGCATGCTCGGCACTCCGCTCGAACAAGCCGCTTGGAACGATTGCCACGACACGTGCAAATACCTGCTGGATCACGGCGCGAATCCCAATTACGTCTCGCACTTTGATACCTTCACGGCCTTGCATTGGGCGTCCTCGACTGAACAACCCGACTCGCGCACGGTCAGTCTCCTGCTCTCTCATGGCGCGAACCCAAATATTGGGGGCGGCGAAAGCATCGATGCCTTTCTCAGCGTGGACCAGACTCCGCTGATGATCGCGCGGCGCCGCGGTGAAACGCCGATCGTCAAAGCCCTGTTGGCCGCGGGTGCGACCAACGAAATGCCCGACAATATTTCCAGCGTCACTGCGCCCGCTCGCGCGATTCCCGCCCGACTCGATACCGCGACCATCCGTTCGGCCATGGCTCGCGCGGTCGCGCCGTTGCAGGTGACTGCCATCGAATCGAAGAAGGCTTTCGTGAGCCACTCCAGCCATCAGGACTGCGTCTCCTGCCATCAACAATACCTGCCGCTCGCCGCCATCAGCCTCGCGCGCAAACAAAATGTCCCGGTCGATCGCGACGCCGAGCAAGAACTCATCAAATTGGTGAGCGGCGGCGAACTTCCGTTAATCGAAATAGACTGGCAACCCCTCTTTCATCCCGACCCGGCATACTCAAAAGGCTATTCATTTCTCGCTTTTTCCGCCGCTGATTTGCCGGCCAGTGAATTCACCGATGCCTGGGTGCATCATCTTGCGGCCATTCAGGAAGCGGACGGCCATTGGTGCAGCAACCTTCCGCGTCCGCCGATGCAATCCGGCGACATTCCGGCGACTTCGCTTGTGATCAATGCGCTGCAAAAATATCCGTTGCCGGGCCGCAAAGCGGAATTCGCCGAACGCGTCAATCGCGCGCGCAAATGGCTGCTGAACGCGAAAGCCGACACCACCGACGCGAAGATTTACCAAATCCTCGGTCTCAAATGGGCCGGTGAATCGCCGCGCCGCATTCAATCACTCGCGAAAGCGTTGCTCGCCGAACAGCGCGCGGATGGCGGCTGGGCGCAATTGCCGACTCTGAAGAGCGATGCCTATGCCACGGGCCAGGCGGTTTATTCACTCTGCGTCGGCGCGGGAATAGCGGTGGACGATCCCGCCATTGAACGCGGCCGCAAATATCTCCTGACCACCCAACTCGAAGACGGCACGTGGTACGTGCATCGTCGCGCGTTTCCGTTCCAACCCACGATGAAGAGCGGTTTCCCGCACGGTCGCGATGGGTGGATTTCTTCCGCCGCGACGAGTTGGGCCGTGATGGCGTTGAGCCTGCCTGCACCCACAACGCAAGTGGCATCAAAAACGCCCTGACCCAGGAGTGCCGGCGTCTCGCCGCAAGACGTTTACGGCGCTATTTAATACAGGCCGCATTGGCCCCGGGACGGTGCCAGAACGCGCAGGCGAGGACGCGTGCGCTACAACGGTCACTGCGATTCCTCTTTACCGATCTTTTTTTTCCATCAGAATTTGATGCGGCAGCCCTGCCGTTTGCTCTCGACAATCAGGACAGAACAAAATAAAAACGTCGGCGTGAAAGGAGATGGAGATATGCGAAATCCTGCTGCTGTAACGTCTGCTGCCGACTTGATTTACCAAGGCAACGTTGAATCATTCGTTAAGCACGCCCGCCGTTGTTTAACTTTAATGCCTTTGCTCCTGTTGTTGTGTTCAACACTCACAGTGCATGCTCAAGGAGTCATCACGTTCAGCCAGCCTACGACCGGAGGCGGTTGGAATGGCACGGATCAAATGCAGGGGTGGGAGTTCATTCCGCAAGTGGATGTCTCGGTAACGGAACTCGGCATCTATGATGGCCAAATACCCACCGGTTTTAATCAGCCGCATTCGGTCGCCATTTGGACGGACAACGGCGACTTGGTCACCTCGGCCTCCATTCCATCGGGCACGTCCGCACCTCTCCAAAATAACTTCCGTTATGCCGATGTGGCCCCTACGACCCTGCTCGCCGGACAGACATACGTCATCGGAGCATTCTATCCGACTCCCGTCAGCGATTACACGGTCCTTTGGGAACGAAATGGGCTCGGCAATGTTGTTTTCGTCGATCCGCGCCTCGATTTTGTCGCTTATCGTTCCGGGCCCTCGCCGGGCGGAATCAGTTTTCCCGCCACCCGCGATACGGGTTATGTCGGCGGATTCGGCCCGAGCTTTGTCATTGGCATTCCAGAGCCGGGTGCCGTGGCATTCCTAGGCGTGGCATTGGCGGTGGGGATGCTGCGAGCCGGTCGCTGGCGCAAGCGCGCGGTCAAAGCCATCCATTAGCCAAGGCGGTTTTCCTCGTAGTCCAACAGCCTACATCCGATTAGGACTTTACCCGATGTCCTCTTCTTTCCCAACTGCCACAATGAAGGTTGAATGCCCAAAAGCCTCTCATTGTTGGCAGGTGCTTTTGCCGCGTGCTGGGTCGGACTGATCCCCAGCCGCGCTGCGGAGGTCACTTCTTTTCAGGCAGGTGATGGCGGCTGGCAGCTTGGCACGCTCGGCGTCGGCAATCTGGATAACTCCGGCCAACTCAGCGTCGTGGTGCCCTATCGCAACTCAAACGGCCAGTGGCTCCTCGACGCTTACAAACCCAATGGCACCCGGCTGCCCGGTTTTCCCTACGTCGGCAATGGCGCCATCAACGTTTCGCCGACGCTCTACGATCTCGATGGCGATGGCCGCGATGAAATTATTTTTACGTGCGGCGCCAGCGTAATCGCCTTGCGCGGTAATGGTTCAATCCTTTGGTCCAACCAGGTGAACCGGCTGAATTAC
>DASZPR010000307.1:0-2313 GCA_035550235.1 Verrucomicrobiia bacterium
ATTTGCCCGAGCATCCGCCCGAGCTCAACGTTCCGGCAGATATCCGCCACAATCTGTTCCTCGCCGTGAAGGAAGCGTTGAACAACATCGTCAAACATGCGGCGGCCAAAGAAGTGCGGCTCGGCGTGGATGTTTCGAACGGAAAGTTGCGGGTCGTTGTCACAGATGATGGCCACGGCTTCGAAAACCCTCCGGAGGATGCCTGGGCCGACGGCTTGCGCAACATGCGCCAGCGCATGGCGGAAATCGGCGGCGAATGTGCCATCGAAAGCCATGCCGGCAAGGGCACGACGATTACATTTAACGTTCCTTGGAGGAATTAGAGCGGATTAGTCCGAAATTCGCAGGATTGCCATGAGAATTGCTGAAAATAAAGGGGGTTGGGCCCGTTTGATCCGCACCGAGGCTCCAACATTTGTTCAATTGACCGTTCACGTTTTTGAGACAGACTGGAAGCTGACAGAATGAGTACGCCGCCGCCGACGCCAATAACAGTGGCCATTGTAGAAGACAACCGGGGCACCCGCGAGGGGCTGGTTGAGTTGCTCGGGCGCGCCCCGAACCTGCAATGCGTTGGCGCGTATGCCAGCGGCGAGGATGCCGTCCGTGATCTTCCTGGCCAAAAGCCGAAGGTCGTCCTCATGGACATCAATCTCCCCGGCATGAGCGGCGTCGAATGCGTGGCGCGATTGAAGGAACGCCTGCCGCAATCGCTCGTCCTCATGCTCACCACGTACGAGGAAAGCGATCTGATTTTTGCCTCCCTGCGCGCGGGCGCGAGCGGTTACCTACTTAAGAACATGCACCCGGCGGAATTGACCCAGGCTGTCGAACAGGTGCACTCCGGCGGCGCGCCGATGTCCATGCAGATCGCGCGCAAAGTCGTGAATCATTTCCAACAGATCAAAGCGCCGACTTCCGAAATGGAAAAATTGACGAAGCGCGAACTGGAAATTCTGACTCTGCTCGCCAAGGGTTATCTCTACAAGGAAATCGGCGAACACCTCGGCATCACACTCAGCACCGTGCGCGCGCATCTCCACACAATCTACGAAAAACTCCACGTGCAATCCCGCACGCAAGCCGTCTTGAAATTCCTCGATCGGTAAAGGACGTGTCGCGTATTCCGTGTTGCGTGAATTCGTCAAAACGCGTTGGGCGATATTCACGGAACACGCAACACGGAACACGCCTCTCAGGTCCCGCCCCCATTTACTTTTTGCCGTTTCTGGGCGAGTTTTCCACAGAAGGAATTATGGAAGTTTATTTCAAAGAATTGATTTCGAAAGATGCGTCCCTCGACAAACTCGTGGATGATCTCGAGCGCGTGGTTCAGGGCGCGGACGATTTCGCCAAATCCCTCGCCGGCACCAAACTCGCCGACCATCCGGAAATCACACATCGAGTCCGACGGCTCAAGGAAAGCTGCGAACGCATCAACCAGGAAATCGTCCAACACGCCCGGGCGACCGATCGTTTCGTGCGCAAAAACCCATACTACTTCGTCGGCGCCGCGATGCTGCTCGGATTGTTTGCCGGCCTGAAACTTTCAGCCAAAAAATAGCACGTCTTTGAGGGCGATAAATAAGCGCAAAGTGATTTGATTTCTTTGCGCTTAAAGTCAGAAGTTTATTTCTTAATCGGCACCTGGCACGTCACCAATGTCCCATCCGGATCGCCCGGCTTGATTTCCAATGACGCTCCGATCAGGTTGGCGCGATAATTCATGATGCGTAATCCCATCCCCGCATTGCGTCCCACCACCGACGGAAACGGCGCACCGCTGTTGCGAATCGTCAGCGACAATCGGTTCGACCCATTCGTCAACTGAATGCTCACCTGCTTCGCCTTGCCGTGCTTGATCGCATTGGTCAACGCCTCTTGCGTGATCTTGTAAAGCTGCCGGATGGTGTTCGTCTCCAACGGCGGAATCGCATCGTCCGACTTGAATCGGCACGTGATGCCAAACGCATCCTTGACGTGCTCCGCGAGTTTTTCAATGGCCGACGGCAAATCGTTCTCGCTGAAATCCAGCGTCGCCAGGTCGCGCGCCAAATCCCGCGCGTGGCTCATCGCCTGCTCGAGCAACTCGTGAATCTTCCCCGCGTCATCGGATTCCGCGGCGCGCTGTTTGGCCAGGCGCAATTGCAGCCCTTTCGCCATCAACGCCACACCCGCCAGTTTCTGCCCAAGGTCATCGTGCAAATCGAGCCCGATGCGCCGGCGCTCTTTTTCCGTGATATCCAGTAATTCGTGCTCCAGCCGGCGGCGCTCCGCGATTTCCGATTTCAGCCGCGCGTTCGCCGTCGAAAG
>DASZPR010000308.1:0-5203 GCA_035550235.1 Verrucomicrobiia bacterium
CCGGATTACCAAGGCGAACCAATCAAGGATCTGGGCGCAGACGGCATCCCGGCCTCGTGGAAAAAGAAATTCCATCTGGATGTGAACGACCCATTGCTCGCGCAAAAAGATTTGCAGGGCGACGGCTACACGGTCATGGACAAATATCTCGCGGGGCTGGATCCAACGAAGAAAATTGACTGGAACAATTCGCAAGCGAACGTCAACACCCTCGCCGGTAAATGAAAAATTTAGTTATCGTCATCGAAATCGCCCTTCTCTGGAACATCGCTGCCCGCGCTCAATATCCGCACATTCCATCGAACGTCGTGGCTGAGGCCAAAGCCCGGCAAGCCGCCGCCGATGAACGCTCGGACGAAGCCTTTCAAAAGGCACTGCCGATCATCAAAGAATGGGAAGCGAAAGGTAAACCGTATCTGCCCGGAGCAGCGAAGCCCGGCGATTTGCCGCAGGCGACTGTGCCCGCCTTCCCCGGCGCCTGGGGCGGCGGCATGCATTCGTTTGGCGGACGCGGCGGCAAAGTTTTGATCGTGACCAATCTCGCCGACAGCGGACCGGGAACTTTTCGCGAAGCGTGCGAGACAGGCGGGCCGCGCATCGTGGTGTTCAACGTCGCAGGCATTATTCATCTCAAGGATCGCATTCGCATCCGCACGCCTTACATCACCATCGTGGGCAATACCGCGCCCGGTGACGGCGTGTGCCTCGCGGGCAACACGGTCGAGTTGGAAACGCACGACGTAATTATTCGCTACCTGCGTTTTCGCCGCGGGGAGACGTGGGTGGGCGATCGCAACGATTCGCTCGGCGGCAACCCCACTGGCAACATCATGATCGATCATGTTTCCGGAAGCTGGGGTCTCGATGAAAACATGTCGATGTATCGTCACATGTATCAACCGCCCGGCGGCGGCAAGGAACTCAAACTGCCGACGGTGAATATCACGATCCAAAATTCCATTTTCAGCGAAGGGCTGAATACCTATCACCACGCGTTCGGCAGCACCATCGGTGGATTGAACAGCACGTTCCATCACAATCTCTGGGCGTGCAACACCGGTCGCAATCCCAGCGTCGGCATGTACGGCGATTTCACATTCGCGAACAATGTGTTGTTCAACTGGGTTCATCGCACAATCGACGGCGGCGACCAGAACAGCGAGTTCAACATCATCAATAATTATCTCAAGCCCGGCCCGGCCACGCCGAAAGACGAGCCGATCTCCTATCGCTTGCTCAAGCCGGAATCCGAGCGTAACAAAAACGTCGTTGATAATTTCGGCCACGCTTACGTGCACGGAAACATTGTCGAAGGCTATCCGAAGGTGACCGAGGACAATTGGGACGGCGGCGTGCAACCGGAAGTTCGCTCGAACAAACTCGACGTGGTCCTCGCAAAGATCCGCACAAACGAACCGTTCGCACATGCGCCGTTGCCGATCCAGCCCGCGGACAAAGTGTTCGATGCCGTGCTCAACGATGTCGGCGATACGTTGCCGAAACGCGATGCCGTCGACGAACGCGTCATTAATATGGTACGCACCGGAAAAGTTTCCGCTAAAGCCGGGCCTAACACCAAGGACGAGTTGAGCCACGCAGGATATTCCGAGGAAGCGATTGCCGAACTCCTCCGGCTGATTCCACTCGGCATCATTACCGATCCGTCGCAGGTCGGCGGTTATCCTGATTATCGCGGCGAACCCATCAAAGATTTGGGCGCCGACGGCATCCCGCTCGCGTGGAAGAAAAAATACAAACTCGATGCCAACGACGCGTCGCTCGCGCAAAAAGATTTGCAAGGCGATGGCTACACGGTCATCGAAAAATATCTCTACGGCCTCGATCCAACGAAGAAGATTGACTGGAGCAATCCGCAGAGCAATGTCAATACTCTGAGGTGAACCGCACGGCCACACAACTTTCCGGTTATGCCTGGGTGGCCGTCGCGTTGCTCTGGCCGGTCGCGATGCTCAATTATCTCGACCGACAGATGCTGTCCACCATTCGCGCGTCCATCCGCGCCGATATGCCGAGCATCGTGGACGACCAGCACTTCGGCACGTTGATGGCGGTGTTCATGTGGGTCTATGCCTTCCTCAGCCCGGTCGGCGGTTATCTGGCGGATAAATTCAATCGCCGCCGCATGGTCATTGCGAGCTTGTTCGTCTGGTCGGCGGTGACCTGGCTGACTGGCCACGCGCAAACCTACTCGCAAATGCTGGCCGCCCGCGCGAGCATGGGCATCAGCGAGGCATTTTATATGCCCGCCGCGCTCGCGCTCATCACGGATTTCCACACGGGCGGCACGCGGGCCAAGGCCGTCGGCATTCATCAAAGTGGCATCTACGTGGGCCTCGCACTCGGCGGCATCGGGGGCTACATCGCGCAAACGAGTTCGTGGCGAAATTGTTTTACCTGGTTCGGATTGGCCGGTGTTCTCTATGCGATCGTGCTCATCGTCGCGTTGCGCGACGCTCCGGTTTCAAATGAAAGAACTACTGCAAAACACGTGACTATCGCAGAAACCTTTGGCGCGCTCTGGTCGCAACCGGCATTTTGGATCCTGGTGATTTATTTCACGCTGCCAGCCATCGCGGGTTGGGTGACAAAAAATTGGCTGCCCACTTTTCTCGCAGACACCTTCAACCTCAAGGAAGGCCCGGCGGGACTCTCCGCCACGGGTTATATCCAGATCGCCTCCTTCATCGGCGTGTTGCTGGGAGGCGTGGTCGCGGATTGGTGGATGCGCCGCACCAATCGTGGCCGGATTTTCACCAGTGCCCTCGGCGTTCTGTTGCTCGTGCCCGCGCTGCTCGGACTTGGCTATGCGTGGAGCCTCGCGGCGGCGATTGGATTCATGATCCTTTTCGGCCTCGGCTGGGGATTTTTCGACTGCAATAACATGCCAATTCTTTGCCAGATTGCGCAACCAGAACATCGCGCGACCGGTTACGGTTTTATGAACCTCGTGAGCATCAGCGTAGGCGCGTGTGCCACGGTGGCGTTAGGCTGGATGCGGGATCACCATCTAAAATTTTCACTGGCCTTCGCGATTTCAGCAGCGGTCGCTCTACTGAGCGCCGCGCTGATATTATTGGTGAAGCCCAAGATTGAAACTTAAAATGAAATTGCCGTTGACTGGAATTATTCCACCGATGATCACGCCGCTACGCGGCCGTGACGAACTCGACGTGGCCGGGCTGGAGCGTCTCATTGAACACATCCTTGCCGGCGGCGTGAGTGGGCTTTTTATTTTGGGAACGACCGGCGAAGGCCCCGGCTTGAGCTATCGTTTGCGGCGCGAACTCATCCAGCGCACTTGCAAACAAGTCAATCGCCGCGTGCCCATTCTCGTCGGCATCACGGACACGTCGTTTGTCGAGTCCGTGAACGTGGCGCGCAGCGCAGGCGATTCCGGTGCAGACGCACTGGTGGTGGCGCCGCCATATTATCTGCCCGAGGCGCAACCGGAGTTGCAGGAATATCTGAACCACTTGGTTCCCGAACTGTCACTGCCGCTCTATCTCTACAATATGCCCGCGCTGACCAAGGTTCATTTCGAACTTGAGACCGTCCGCCGGGCGATGGACGAGCCGCGCATCATCGGGCTCAAGGACAGCTCGGGCGATTTGAATTATTTCAAGAGCGCGGTCGAGCTGATTCGTCGGCGGCCTGATTGGTCGCTGCTGATCGGCCCCGAGGAAAAATTATTCGACAGTCTGCAACTCGGCGGCAACGGCGGCGTGAGCGGTGGCGCAAATTTATTTCCCAAGCTTTACGTGAAAGTGGTCGAAGCTCATCGCGCGGGAAACCTGGCGCGCGCGCAGGAATTGCAGCGACAAATCCAGCGCGTCAGCGATTCGTTTTATCGCATCGGAAAATATTCCTCCTCGATCATCAAAGGCATCAAGTGCGCCGCGTCGTGCCTCGGCCTGTGCGATGATTTCATGGCGGAGCCGTTTCATCGCTTCCGCGCCGCGGAATTGGAGCTGGTAAAAAGCCGGTTGAAGCAAATCGAGGCTGAAGTGTCTAATTTAAACCTGTAAAATGAACGCCGCGACACATATGGAAACCAATTCAATCCGGGAGCGCGTGTTCTTTCCGATCCCTCTCTGTTTCCTCTGTTTGCTCCTGTTCACCTTTCCCGTTTTCAGCGACGAACCCGTCCTCAAATCCGATTCGTTTTCTCATTACATCGACCGTTTCAATTCGATGGAGAACGAGAACGTCACAAATTTTGTTTCCAACGCGAATTCGTGGAATTGGCTCAGCAAAGAAATTCCATTTTTCGAATGCCCGGATCGCGAGGTCGAAGAGATGTATTATTTCCGCTGGTGGTCGTTTCGCAAGCACCTCGAAAAAACACCAACCGGTTTTGTCCTCACGGAATTTCTTACGCGACAAGCGCCCATCAGCAGCGCGTTGGGCCATCACCTGATGGAAGGTCGCTGGCTGCACGATCAGGATTATCTCGATGACTACGTGCGCTATTGGTTTCACGATGACGCAGCGCGCACGCAACTGCACAAATACAGCCAATGGACGGCGGACGCGTTGTATCAACGCTATCTCGTCACCGGCGACAAAAAATTTCTGATTTCGCAGCTTCCGAACCTCATTCGCGATTACAAGCAATGGGAAAACGAACGGCTCACCACCAACGGCCTGTTCTGGCAATTCGACGTGCGCGATGCGATGGAGGAATCCATCAGCGGCTCGCGCACCAACAAGAACCTGCGCCCCACGATCAACAGCTACATGTTCGGCAACGCCCAAGCCATCGCGCTCATCGCAAAACTCGCCGGCGATAAGCGGGTCGCGACGGAATTCGCAGGGAAAGCGACGCACTTGCGGCAATTGGTGCAGGAGAAATTGTGGGATTCCAGCGCCGGATTTTTTGAAGTGGTCCACGAGAACGGCGCGTTTGCCAATGTCCGCGAGGAAATCGGTTTCATCCCGTGGTATTTCGAATTGCCAGACCAGGCGGACAATAAATTTAACGCAGCCTGGACGCAGCTTGACGACCCGAAAGGTTTCAGCGCGCCCTACGGCATCACCACCGCAGAACAACGCCACCCGCAATTTCGCTCGCACGGCTACGGACATTGTGAATGGGACGGCGCGGTCTGGCCCTTTGCCACGTCGCAGACATTACACTCGCTCGCAAATGTCGTGCGCGACTACCAGCAATCCACCGTTTCCG